>VYDF01000284.1:0-2874 GCA_009843565.1 Acidimicrobiia bacterium
GAATGAAGTCGTCGTCGTTGCCGATACCGGCAATCACCTGCTTCACCTGGGGCAGCTCCGTCTCCCCGGTGGCCTGGACGTACACAGGGCGCACGAACAACAGCGAATCGCCCACCGGGATCATCAGCAAATTCCCCTGGAGCACGGTGGATCCCTGCTGGTTCAACTGGGTGAAGGCGTCGGCTATCTCGGTGTCGGCCTGGATCTTGGCGTCGACAATGCTGGGGCCGGGAATGCTGGTACCGGGCACGGTGTAGACCACTAGCTGCCCGTAGTCGCCCAATTCTCCGTTTTCGTCGACGTCGCTCTTGGCGGCAATAAACGCGGTCAGCTCCTTGCGCTCGTCTTCGTCGTCGCCCGACCCGGACACGGGGACAAACGTTCGGAAGATCACGAAGCTCGGATCCTCTTCCTCGGGGAGCTGGAGGAGCTGGTAGAACGGCCGGATCCTCCGCTCAAGCTGGCGGGTGGCCGCGGCGGTGGCCGTTTCCTCTGCGGCGATGGCCTCGGTCAGCTCATCGACGAAGGTCCGGGCAGTGATGCGGGTACCCGGATCTTGGGCCACGGCCCAGGTCACCGAGTTGGCATAGAAGGTCTCGGGGTCGTCGATGAAGTAGCGAGCCCACATGGAGGTCTGTACCCGGAACAGGTCTTCGGGGTAGCGCAGATGGTTCTTGAGATCGAGGGGCATCTCCTCGAAGTCCTCGAACAATCCGGGGAAGATCTTGCGCCAGGCCTGGATGATGGGGTCGTCGGGGTCGATCACATAGAAGGTGGTGGTGCCGTGGAAGGCGTCGACCACCACCTTCACCGAATTGCGGACGTAGTTGAAGTCTTTGCGCAGGCCGCTTTCCAACGGTAGATCGCTGGTGTCGGGGGTCTGGCCGTAGGGATACCGGTTGCTGGTGGTGTAAGCGTCGACGATGTAGAACACCCGCCCGTCCGAAACAACTGGATAGGGATCGGCGTCCAGTTCCAGGAACGGGGCCAGGTTCTGCACCCGAAGGCGCAGGTCGCGATTGAAGATGATCTTGGAATCGCCGTCTACAAAGCCCGAGATCAGCGGGTTGATATCGCCGAAGCGCAAGGCGAATGCCGACTGGCGGAAGAAGCTGCCGATTCCCACTCCCGCTTCCCCGTCGTACTCAAACGGAACCGTCTCGTTGGCCTCGGTGTAGTCCACCTCGGGTATCGAGGCGCCTACGATGGCGTATCCGGTGAGGTCTTCACCGATATAGAGCTGGGGCCGTTCCAACTCGAAATCGGCGCTGGCCACCACCGGCACGTCTCCCACCACGAAGTCGGGCGATCCCTGGGTGGTTACCGAGTTCACCGGGGCCACTGCCACGCCATAGCCGTGGGTGTATTGGATGTGGCGACCCTCCCACGACTGCTGGGGGACGTCGGCCACATTGAGCTGTCGGGCACCGATAACCACCTCGGTGATGTCACCGTTGATCTCATAGCGGTCGACGTCGACCTCGCTGCCAAAGGTGTAGAACGTGCGCTCCGACTGCTCCACTTGGAAGGCGTTGGGCACGATGTCGGGGTCTAGCAATCGGATGTTGCGCACGCTGGTGCTGTCGGCCAGCTCTTGGGCGGTAATGACCGTATCGGGCCCCGACTCGCCTCCGAACTCACGGGTAATCACGTTGTCAAGGCCCAAGGCCTGGCGGGTGGCCTCGATGTTGCGCTCGATGTAGACCGCTTCTTTCTGGGACTCCTCCGGTTCGGCACGGAACCGCTGGATGATGGCCGGATAGATCGCGCCCATCACGATGGCCACAACCACCCACAGTCCCACCGCGGTCACCGGCAGCACCCAGCCTCGCTGCCAGATGTTGATCACCAGCAGAACTGCCGACAGCGCCGATATCAACAGCAGCAGGTTGATGGCGGGCAACTGGGCATTGATATCGGTGAACGAGGCGCCGTCCACCGGACCCCGAGAGGAGAAGTTGAGGCTGAACCGGTCGTACCAATAGCCCACAGCCCGGGTGAGGGCGATCAGAGCCAGCAGAACCGATAGGTGGACTTTGACCTGGGGCGTGACCCGCTGGCCGGTGGTCTGGACCCGGATGCCGCCGTTCACGTAGTGGGCGATGGCGGTGATGACGGCCACAATGATGAGGGCCCGGAAGAACCAGCTGATCAAGAACTGGATGAACGGCAGCTTGAAGACATAGAAGCCGATGTCGTAGCCGAACTGCGGGTCGTCGATGCCGAAGTCCACGCTGTTGAAGTACAAGATGGCCTTCTGCCACTCCCCGCCGGTGCCACCGCCCACGATGAGGGCGAACAGCACCGCTATCACCGCGCTGACTAGGCGGCGGCGGTGGCCAACCGCATCGTGATAGTGGCGAATCAGCTCCTCTTCTGGGCCGGGTGGGCGAGTAGTCGGGGCCAGGCGGTCGGCAATGGCCAAATTGGAGTACATGAGGAGGAAGAAGATGGCGATGAAGATGACCGACAAGACGATCTTGTAGACCAGGATCTCGGTCCAGACATCGCCGTGGCCCAGCGCGTCGAACCACAGGTAGTCGGTCCACATGCGGGCCGTGCCCCGCAGAGACAAGATGGCGGCCAACAGCAGCACCAGGATGAGCCCGGCGATGATCTTGGACCGGCGCGAGAACCGCGGGCGAGATGGCGGGCGCGGCCTGAACACATCTCGGGGATTTCGCATATCTAGTGGAGACTAGCGGTTGCCGGTGGGGGATTCGGCAGCGTCCTGCGTTGATTCGCCAACTTCTTGGGGCTGATCGCTCTGAGTCCGCAGGCGGGCGAAGATGGCGTCCACATCGCCCTTGTCACCGGCGCTGGAAAGCGCGGGATGGTCGGCCGCTGATTCCACAGGATCGCGCTCAACCGGGG
>VYDF01000284.1:2884-6063 GCA_009843565.1 Acidimicrobiia bacterium
CCCCTTCTTCGACTTCGGGGACCGGGGCGGTTTCGGGGACCATGCCCACAACCTGGGCGTCGTCCAACTCCGACAACAAGGCCAGATCGGTGGGCTCTGCTTCGTCCTCGATCCTCCGAGCAGCAGCATCGGCCAGCACTTTTGCCTCGGCCAGCGAGAGCCTGGCCGTCTCCATCGACTGGTCGATGGAATTCCGGGCTTCTCCCAACATCGAAATGAGCTTGTCGCGGCCCGCTCGAAGCCGCTCAACCTGAGACCGGGCGCCTTGGCGACGCCGGGCCATGTCCCGCAACACGGTGAGGCGGAGAGCTTTGGCCTGCTCCACGATCTCCCGGCCTTGGGCACGACCATGCTCCACCTCAGCCTCGGCCTGATCCCGAGCCTCCAGGAGCAAACCGGCCACTGTTTGAGCTTGCTCGTATGCCCGCTCCAGCAGTTCGGCAAGCTCGTCAGCTCCTGAGAAATCCTGCTGGGAACGCAGCTCTTCGAACGTGGTCTGGAGTTCTTCAGCCAACCGGCGAGCCCGAGATGCCATTTCGTCGGCTTCAGTCTGGGTTTGCCGACGAGAAGCCTTCACACCGCTGTTGAGCAGCTTGACACCCTGCGAGCTGAACTCAGACGCCGACTCGGGCTGGCCTTCTGCTTGGGCCACCTGTTCTCGAAGGTCTCGGATTTGCTGCTGGCCGGCAAGAATCTGATTGCCCACTGACACCAAGTAGGCCTGAACCTGCTCTTGGTCGAAGCCCTTGCGAGTGACGGCAAAGCTGTGGCCGGACACCTGATCAGGGTTGATCCGCTCAAAGGGAGTCTCAGCAGAAGAGTGCTCGGCCATTGCCGAAATCGTAGTGTTCTCAGACCTCCGTCAAGGCGTTCAAGGCGTCTTGGAGGGTTTCCACGCCCACTACCTGAATGTCGCTGCCGACGAATACGATAGAATAGATCACATTCGACGCCGTAACCAGCAGCAGATCGATCGCTGCTCTTTCGGCGGCGATGGCCTTCTGATCGACTTCTCCAATTGCTCCCACCGAGCCGTCGAACGCGATCGTGCCCGTTGCCGCCACCCGGATTCCAACCGTCAGCTCACCAGGGGTCAAGAGATCGATGATGCCGAGGGTGAGGGCCAACCCGGCAGACGGTCCTCCGATCTTGCCGCTGTCGATTTCGATCTGCACGGGCAGTTCGCCGATGTCGACCCGTTCGCGTGCCCCCACCCCGATCAGCGCTCGCCCCGGCTCATCGGAAGATTCGATGAGTTCCACGGTCACGGCTTCCACTTCCTTGGTGTCGGCTCGCTCAACGTCCAAGACCACTGTTTGGCCTGCACTTCGCAAGGCCAGGACATCGGCCAAGTCCCCCAAATCAGCCACGGAGACACCTTCGATACCAACGATCACGTCGCCTCGCTCCAAGACCTCGGCGGCAGGTGTCCCGCTCATCGCCTCGGCCACGATGACCCCAGAGGCATTGCGGGGAATCTCATAGCCCAAATGCTCCAGCGCCACCACCACCGCGGTGTGCTGGGAGGTTTCCATTCGCAGTTCGTTGAGGCGGCGCAGCTCGTCGCGAGTGCCGTCGCCGACGAATGTCCGCTCGGGCTCAATGTCGACCCCTGACTCAAACTCGGCACCGATCCGCTGCCACATGGTCAGCCGTTGGCTGACCTTCACGGTCACCAGGCCTATCTCGTTGTCCGGAGGGTAAAACTCAGCACCCGCAACAGTGACCCGCGATGGCACCTCTTCCACCGAGCCAGGTCGAACCGCCACCTGATCGGTGCGCCAAAAGGTGAACACCACGGAGGTGATCACCATCAAGAAGATCAGTGCGACCACAGGTATCAGCCAACCCAAGTTGCGGCGCCACCAGGACGGTGCCCGGTCTTCGGTGGGTGGAACTATCCTGGGTGGCTCTGTGTTCGACTTGTCGCGCATTCGTACTTCCCTCTCCGACGATACTTGGAGCACGCTGAAAAGCAGGTTGCAGCACCGGTGGGAAGACTGGCGACTAACACGGGCCGAGAGGGATGTCTTGGCCTCTTACCGAGCTGACTATGGCGAGGATGCGGGATTTCGATGGTGGCAGCGGTTGCGGGCCGGTGTCGGCCTTTTCTTTGTGATCGTCCTGCTGGGAGCAGGGCTGACCATGCTGGTGGGGCTGTTCTTCGTCGGTATCACTATCGCCTTGGAAACACTTGTGTGAGCGAACCCAGAGAAGACCCCCAAGAATTGAGCCGACGCGACGTGGTGATCGCCGGACACGTTGGTAATGAGAACGCCGCGCGGACCGCCAAGAACGACGATGACCCCCGTGTGCGGGCATCGGCTCTTGGAGCCTTGGACCGGATGGGAGCCCTTGCCGACGGCGAGTTGCGAGATGCCCTCAACGATCCGTCGCCGAAGGTGCGAATTCGGGCCGCCGCCTTGACGGTTGGGCACCCCAAGGTGTCGCCCGCATCCGTGTTGGACGACTCGAGCGATGACGTGGTGGAGACTGCCGCATGGGCCTGCGGTGAGCGTGGCGCTGGCGACCTCGACACTGGCGACCTCGACACCGTGTCTCGACTGGCGGAATTGGCCATCGGCCACCCAAACCCCTTGGTGCGGGAGGCGGCTGTGGCCGCGTTGGGGGCGATCGGCCATCCAGAGGGGCTCGACGCCATCCTCACCGCCACCACCGACAAGGTTGCCGTTCGCCGCCGGGCGGTGCTGGCCTTAGCTCCTTTTGACGGTCCCGAAGTTGAAGCGGCCCTCGACCGGGCCTTACAAGATCGGGACTGGCAGACAAGGGACGCCGCCGAGTTGCTCACCAACCCCGACTAGGCCCGGGGTTACTCCATAAACATCGCCTGGACGTCTTCGAAAGACTCCAGACAGCGGCCTGCCCCCACCACCACCGCCTCCAGCGGGGCGTCAACCAAGCTCACCGGCACATCGGCGGACTGGGACAGCCGCTCGCTCATCCCCCGCAGCAGCGACCCGCCCCCCACCAGGTGAATGCCGCGGGATATCACATCCTGCGACAGCTCTGGAGGCGCCTCCACCAGACACGACACCACCGAGTCGACGATGGACAAGACCTGCTCGCTGATGGCTGCTCGCACTTCGAACGGAGATAACACGATGGTCTCCGGCAGGCCGTTCATGAGATTGCGGCCTCGAACCTCGGCACTGCACTCG
>VYDF01000263.1 GCA_009843565.1 Acidimicrobiia bacterium
GGGTGGCGCTGTTCGGCTGATTCTGGGGTGATCAGCTGGGAAGAGAGCCTGGCCCAGGCATCGGACGAGTCTCCGCCCATCGACATCCCGCCAGTTCCTCACCTCTTTTACACCTCGGGCACCACCGGGCGGCCCAAGGGCGTGGATGCGCCCCCCGCCCTGTTTCGGGGCGGGGCCACAGTGGCCGAGTACTTCGCCACCTGTGCTACCCCTAACGCTGCTATCGGCACCCACATGGTGGTTGGGCCGCTTTACCACGCCGGCCCGTTCGCAGCCACCCGCAACCTGATGGGAGGTGCCCCGGTGGTGGTGATGGGCCGGTTCGACGCCGAAGCCACCTTGGCCGCCATCGACCGCCATCGGGTGAACGGCGTGTTCATGGTGCCCACCCACTTCAGCCGATTGCTGGCCTTGCCCGCCGAAGTGAGGAAGCGCTACCGCACCGACAGCCTGGTGTCAGTGACCCACAGCGGGGCCCCGTGCCCGGTGTCAGTGAAGCGAGCCATCATCGAGTGGCTGGGGCCCATCGTGTATGAGGGCTACGGCTCCACTGAGGTAGGCGGTTCGTGCCACATCAACTCGGAGGACTGGTTGGCCCACCCCGGTTCGGTGGGGCGGCCAGTTGCCCCTTTTGAGGTGCTCATTGTGGACAAGGATGGAAACGAGCTGCCACCGGGACAAGAGGGGCGGGTGTATTTCGTCGACAACACCGGGCGGGGCATCAGCTATCGCAACGCCCCCGAGAAGACGGCGGCCGCCCATCTGCGGCCAGGGGTGTTCACGCTGGGCGAAATCGGCTACACCGATGACGAGGGATTCTTGTACCTCACCGATCGATTCTCCGACATGGTGGTGTCAGGCGGGGTGAACATCTACCCGGCCGAGACCGAACAGGTGCTAGTGGAGCACCCCGGCGTGGCCGACGTGGCCTGCATCGGGGTGCCCGACGAGGAAATGGGAGAGCAGCTCAAGGCCTTGGTGGTGCCATCCGACTTCGGTCAGCCGCCTACAGAGCCCGAGATCATCGCCTTTTGCCGCGACCGCATCGCCCACTACAAGTGCCCCCGTTCAGTGGAATTCATCAGCGAAGGCCAGCTGGGCCGCTCCGCCATGGGCAAAATCAACAAGCAGGCGCTGCGCGCTCCCTACTGGAAGGGCTAGAGCGCAAGACCGACGGTCAGCAGAGTGCCGAGCACCAAGTGCAAGCGAGCGGTTTGGTTGAGCAGGGGGGCTTTGCTCCCTGAAGATCGGGCGAGATATACAGCGGGCATAGCCAGTGAGAGCGAAGCCAAGGTTAGGGGCGCCCACGGACGGGCCACTGAGAGCGAGGCTGCAACCCCGATGGCTATCAGCACCAAGGCGGTGTAGAGCCATGCAGTGCCCCGACTTCCCAAGCGCACCGCCAAAGTCCGCTTCCCTGCGGACCGATCTTGGGGAATGTCGCGTAGATTGTTGGCCACCAACAGTGCAGAGGCCATCAGGCCCACGGGCACTGAAGCAGCCACAGCCAACGCGGTCAGCTCTTCGGTGTGCACAAAGGCGGTGCCTGCCGTGGCCACCAGGCCGAAGAACACAAACACAGCCACCTCTCCCAAACCGGCATAGCCATAGGGGCGCTTTCCCCCGGTGTAGCACCAAGCGGCGATAATGCAGGCCAGGCCCACCCCAATCAGCCAAGGGGCCACCACAACCGCTAAAGCCAGGCCAGCCACCGCCGCCACTGCGAAGGCTCCGAACGCAGCCCGGCGTACTCGGGCTGGGTCCACCGCTCCCCCGCCCACAAGTCGGGCAGGACCAACCCGATTGGCGTCGGTACCCCGAATCCCGTCGGAGTAGTCGTTGGCGTAGTTCACTCCAACCTGGAGAGCCACGGCCACCACCAGCGCCACCACCGCCCGCCACCAAACCACATCGGGGGCGGCTGCGGCGGTGCCCACCGCCACCGGCACCAGCGCGGCAGGAAGGGTTCGGGGCCGAGCCCCCTGAATCCAGAGCTTCACTGCGGCCAAGTCTTGCCGATGGCCTGAGTTCGTTAGTGCCTGAGTTCGTTAGTGTCAGGGCCATGAACCGACTCGGGGCCGAAACCAGCCCCTACCTCCGCCAGCACGCCGACAATCCGGTGGACTGGTACCCGTGGGGCGAAGAGGCCTTTGCCGCCGCCCGGGCCGCCGACAAGCCCATTTTGTTGTCTGTGGGCTATTCGGCCTGCCACTGGTGCCACGTCATGGCCCATGAGTCGTTCGAGGACCCGGAGACGGCCGAGGTTATGAACGAGTTGTTCGTCAACGTCAAAGTGGATCGGGAGGAGCGCCCCGACGTGGACACCATCTACATGGAGGCGGTGCAGGCGCTAACTGGCCGGGGCGGGTGGCCGATGACCGTGTTCATGACCCCCGACGGCCGTCCATTCCACGGCGGCACCTACTACCCCAGGGTCAGCCGGGGCCAGATGCCTTCGTTCACCGAGATCATGCACCGGATCCAAGACGTATGGGTCAACCGCCGCACCGATGTCGACAACCAGGCCGACCAGCTCACCCAGTCGCTCAACCGCACTGCTCTCATCCAGCCCGATCCCCAACGAGCCCCCGACGGAACCGACTCAGAGGCGCTGAACCAGGCAACCACAGCCCTGCGCCAGCAGTACGACGCGGCCTGGGGCGGCTTCGGCGGAGCGCCCAAGTTCCCCCAGACCATGAGCCACGAGGTGCTGTTGCGCTCCTACCTGCACAGCGGCGACCAGGACGTGCTCAACATGGTGATCAACTCGCTGGACGCCATGGCCTCGGGGGGGATCTACGACCATCTGGGCGGCGGTTTCAGCCGCTATTCGGTGGACGCCCAGTGGATCGTGCCCCACTTCGAGAAGATGCTGTACGACAACGCCCTGTTCGCCCGGCTTTACCTGCACGCCTGGCAGGTGACCGGTCGACCCCGCTTCCGGCAGGTTCTGGACGAGACCATCGGCTTCGTGCTGCGAGACCTGCGCCACAGCAGCGGCGGGTTTTACTCCGCGCTCGACGCCGACTCCGAGGGCGAGGAGGGCCGGTTTTACGTGTGGACCCCCGATCAGATCACCTCGGTGCTGGGCGACGACGCGGCCGAGTTCATGGGGTGGTTCGGGGTGACCGAGGCCGGCAACTTCGAGGGCCATAACATTCTGTGGCGCCCGGTGCGGGGCGATCTGCTGCGCTCCGCCAATGTTGAGCTGAGCCGCGAGAGGCTCCTGTCGGCCCGCAACCTGCGCATATCGCCGGGCCTGGACGACAAGGTGCTGTTGGAGTGGAACGGCCTCATGCTGGCTGCACTGGCCGAGGCCGCGGCGGCCACTGGCAACCAGCAATGGATGGAGGCGGCCATCAAGAACGGCGGCTTTCTGCTCGACCGGTTGCGGCGGCCAGACGGCCGCTGGCTGCGCTCCTGGCAGGCGGGCGACGGCGACCGCCCGGCTCAGGCCCGCCACTTGGCCTACGCCGCCGACTATGCGGCGGCAGCCGATGCCTTCACCCGCCTCGGCGAAGCTTCCGGTCAAGCCCGCTGGGTGGACGAGGCCGTGCAAGCGGCCGACGGGCTGTTGGAACTGTTTTGGGACCACGAGCGGGGCGGCGTGTTCACCACCGGCAGTGACGCAGAGGAACTGATTTGCCGGCCCAAGGAGATCACCGACAACGCCGTACCCTCGGCCAACAGCGCCGCTGCGGTGGCCCTGCTCAGGTTGGGGACGCTCACCGGCAAATCCCACTATCTGGACCGGGCCCAAGACATCTTGGCGCTGCTGGGCGATGTGGCTGCCAACCACCCCAGCGGTTTCGGCCACCTACTTGAGGCGACCGATATGAATGCAACCGGATTGACCGAGGTGGTAATCGGCGGCGACCGTCCCGATCTGGTGGAAGCGGTGCGGGAGGGCTACCGGCCCAACACTGTGCTGGCTTGGGGCGAGCCCTACAGCTCGCCACTGTGGGAGGGCCGCACCGATGGTCTGGCCTACGTGTGTCGCCACTACACCTGCGAGGCCCCGGTCTCCACCGCTGAGGACCTGCTGGCCCGACTCTGACCCAGGCGGCGAGACCATCGGAGAGGAGACCAAGCCCAAGGCCATGACCAGGAGCAAGAACATGGGCAGGCGCATATCGCTGGCGGCCCTCCTCTGTCTTGTTTCGGCCGCTTTGTTGACCAGCGGAAAGCTGGTTGAGATAGCAGAGCGTCAACCGCTGGGTGACAGCCGCGACCGCTGGGTGGATATGGCTGAAGCAGTGGACCGCGCCGCCAACTTCCTATCCCTCAACCGGCCCTATGACCTGATCGCCGACTGGCGGGGACTGGGACAAGATGTGGGAGAACGTCTGGACACCGTCGCCGAGGTGGTGGAGGCGATGGAGGACACAGGCAACGATCAACCCCCAGAGGCGTCAGATGCATCCGCTGATGTCGATGACCGCGATGATAAGGAGTCAATAGAGGTTGCTTCAGAATTCTACGTGGTCTCCCCCGACCAGCCATTGCGAGTGCATGTGGCCGGCGACAGCCAGGCCGATGATGTGGGGCACACGCTGGAGGCAGTCTCCGGAGGGGTGTTCGATGTAACAGTCAATAGTAGGAACTCGACCAATTTGGTTCGGCCCGACTACTTCAATTGGCCGGCAGAGCTGTTGAAGGTGTCCATTCGAGACGATCCCGACGTGGTGGTGCTGTTTCTCGGGGCCAGTGAATGGCAGAACATGGAGACCAGAAACGGCAGCCTGGTCGAACCGGGGACGCCAGAGTGGCTGGAAGAGTGGTCGTGGCGTTTGAGCGTGGTCCTCGACATACTCGCTGCCGATCATCGACTCGTCGTTTGGGTTGGTCTACCGCCGATGCGCCTTGGGTGGAGCGTTGCCGGTGTTCCGGCCATCAATGAGGCTGCCGCGTCGGTGGTCGCAGCCTTTCCCCAGGCGGTGATGATCGACATATGGGACCTGTTCGGAGGAGAGGCATACACAGAGAAAGTGGCGCCGCCGGCTGGCGGTACGCCGGTGCGGGTTCGCATGGACGACGGAATACATCTGAATCGCACGGGATCGTCGTGGGTGTCTGGAGAGGTGGTGCAGGCTGTTGCCGCAGTATGGCAAGGCATGTGCGGCTATGCCGCAGAAGACGGCGACATTTGCTGGAGGGTGAAGGAGGGCTTGAGCCGGGACGGCGAAGAGGGCACTCAAGCGCTGGAAACCTGTGCTGAGCTGCCCGGCGGGGAACTCGTCTGCTGGCCGAATGACAGGGCAGCGCCGATATTCAAGCCCCAGGGAGAATTCGTGTCGGTGTCGGCCAGCTGGAACCAGGTCTGCGCCCTGAGGGCTGCCGATTCAACCGCGGCATGCTGGGGCGATGACCTGGACGGCCGAGCCAACATACCGGAGGGCCCATTCGAGTCGATCGTGGCCGGAGCGTGGCACGCCTGCGGGATCAGACCCTCTGGGCAGGTGGAGTGCTGGGGCACGCCGGTGGCGAATATGGCGGTTCCCCCAGCCGGAACCTTTGTCGAGGTCACGATCGGCGAGCGCCATTCATGTGCCATCACTTCTGAGGGGAGCGTCACCTGTTGGGGTGACAACGCCCGCAATCGCAGCGCCGTCCCCGATATCGAATTCGCCATGGTTAGCGCGGGACGGTGGCATTCCTGCGGGATTCTTCCCAACCTGTCTGCGGTCTGCTGGGGAGACAATGCCTACGGTCAGGCGGACCCACCCGACGGGCAGTTCAAGTGGTTGAGCGCGGGCGAAATCCACTCTTGCGGGCTGAGGACAGACGGAACAGTCGACTGCTGGGGGGCGAATCTGTACGGTGAAACCGAGGCCCCCGACGGAGAGTTCGCGTCGGTGGCCACCGGGGAGCGACATACGTGCGGCTTGATGGCCAATGGAGATGCCGTATGTTGGGGCAACAACGACCACGGGCGGGCGGAACCGCCTGACGGCGCATTCTTGGCGGTGGACGCCGGGGGGAACATCTCCTGCGGTATACGCCCTGACCAGAGCGTGGAGTGTTGGGGG
>VYDF01000289.1 GCA_009843565.1 Acidimicrobiia bacterium
CGCCTCGCTGGAAACTCCATCATCGCCGTCGTCATCGTTGCCGCACGCCGCTGCCAGCAAGGCGATCACAGCAAGCAGTGCGATGAGCAAGTGCTTGGTCCGGTGCCGTCGTGTCCACATATCCGCGGTCTCCTCTGGTCCAGATTGCGGCCGTCTGCGAATCGTGGAAAACGCAGTCCGCCCCATCTCAATCAAATCTGAGTATCACATCGGCAGGGGCAGACCCGCCAATACCATTTTAGGCGCTGCGCCATTCCCAACTGGTATGAGAAAGGGGTTGAACCATACGCGGCTCGGAGAGTCAGCGGACGTGAACCGGGGCTTCCCGCTCCATAGGAGCCAGGGGGCGGTGAATTCGCCGCTCGGGGATGCCATTGGCCGCCCGCTCGGCGATCTCCGCTTGGTGAGCCTCCTGCATGATGCGGCGGACTTGAACGGTGGCCCGGTCGGCGCTGGTGAGCTTCTCCATGTCCCAGCGAACGATGCGGCCTTGCGATGCCTGAATGGGAGCGTCACCGCCATCGAGGCACGATTTGGCACTACCGGGCCAAAAGAAGTCTCTCCCGGCGATACGGCCCATGGCGAACGATGCCAGGCCCTTCTTGGCTTTGGTTACCAGCTTCCTCTCAGCACGCTCGGGGTTGGTCAATCGTGCGATGAACCAAAAGTGGTGGTTGCCGATGTCGACGGGGACGAACCAGCCCCATCCACCGCCGGCGAGCACCGGACTGCGACCGATGGGGGCGTAGATCATGTTGGGCAGGTACCACGTCTGGTCCACCAGGTTCATTCTTCCCGGATGGTCCGGAGTATCGGTGAAGTAGGCGTAGAGGCCGCCATCGGGAAGCCGCTTGGTGCTGACCGATCCCACCTCGGTGGCCTGGCCGATGAACTGAAGGCAATTGCGGTGAAGGATGCCCGGGTGGGTGAGATCGACGGTGTTGTCCAGCAGATTCAGGTAGCTGTAGGGCAATTGGACCCGGTCGAGAAAGAACTCGCCCACTCCCTTCAGAACGGTATCGGCGTGGGGCACGGAATCAATCACCGGCTCAGGCTCGCGGTCGCCCATATAGATGAAGATGACCCCGTTGTGCTCTTCGACCGGGTATGAGCGGGCTCTGATTCGGCCGGAAATCGAGCTGTTTGGCCCGTCAGAAAGGTAGGCGACGCATTCGCCCCTGCCGTCGAAAGTCATGCCGTGGTACCGGCAGGTGATGGTTCCGGGTTCGTATACCCCGACTTGGCCCAGGGACAAGAAGGCGCCCCGGTGGGGGCATCGGTTTTCCAGCGCCCGGGCCTGTCCGTTGTTGTCGCGGAAGAACACCAGATTGTCGCCCAACAGCGTTATGGCTTTGGGCTGGTTGTTTCGGAGTTCCTTGGAGATCAAGGCCGGATACCAGTACTCCCGCAGCCCGAGGAAGGGGGTCTGGTGCTGATTCTCCTCCACATAGTCCCAGGGGATCTCCAGCAGAGACATGGGCTTGTCTTCCGAGCCGTACGGCTTCTTGTGCCAGCGGTAGAGCTTGATTGAACCCGAGTGCAGAGGTTCTAGACGGGGTTGGTCATACTTGGCCCCCCATGGGCCAAGCCGCCTCAGTGCACCCAGAAGCAACTCCCTGGTTTGCCACCGGGTTACGTCAGCGACTCGCCGCCTAAGTCCCACCGAGGGAACTGTGGGAGCCTTCTTTGCTTTGGTGGATTCGGTTGCCAGGGTCATGTGACCAACTCCCTTGGGAGTGCTGTCGGACCCAGGTCGCTCCGGCAACGACAACTGGCGCATCCGGGCCGTATACCCGATTGTATATCCACCGTCATACGCGTCAATACCGGCGAATTGAACGATCAATTCCAATTCGGTATCGGTTAGCGCCGCAATTGGTATTGGAGACGCGGCCCTGTGCTGTGTGATGCTCAGCGGCGCCCGGCTTTGGCATTTTGGAAGGCTGGCAGGGAGACCGAGCAAGTGCAGACTCTCACCGTCAAGGACATCACGACCACGATCATCGATGTCCCCAGCATTCGCCCGCACCGCTTTGCCGGGCTGGAAATCAATCAGCAGGCCTACCTGCTCGTGCGATTGGAGACCGGCGAGGGCGCCATCGGGATAGGTGAAGGTGTGTCCCCCGGCGGCCCCTGGTGGAGCGGCGAGGCCATTGAGACCCAGCAGGCCATGATCGACCACCACTTCCTGCCGGCATTGCAGGAGCTCGGCCCAGTTTCTCTTCCCACGGTGGTTCAGCATCTCGATGCCGTGGCCTACGGCAATCACTTCGCCAAGGCCGCGGTCGAGATGGCGCTGTTCGACGCCCTCGGGAGGCAGCTCGGTCTACCGGTTTCCACCCTGCTTGGCGGCGGCCCAGCCCGCGATCGAATTCCGGTGCGGTGGGCGGTGGGGGCGGCTGACATCGAGTCCATCGTGCAGGAAGTGAGGGAAAAGCTCGATCAAGGCCACACCGCGCTGAAGCTGAAGATGGGGGCGGTCAACCCTGAAGACGATGTGAAGCGGGTGGCCGCGGTCGTCGACGCGCTCGGCCCCGACGTGGATTATCTGGTCGATCCCAACGCCTCGTGGCCGCTAGAGACCGCTCGGTGGGTGATCGACGAGCTCGAGACAATTGGTGTGTCCTATGTGGAGCAGCCGATCCGCCGTGACGATCTCGAGGGCCTCGCCCATCTCACCTCCCGGGCAACCAGGATCTCCCTGATCGCTGACGAGTCGGTTTGCACGCCGAGCGATGCGCTGCGGGCCACCCGTACTCGGACCTGCGACGGCGTGGCGGTGAAGGTGGCCAAAGCTGGCGGGCTGCTCCGGGGACTCACGGTAGGCCAGATTGCCGCCGCGGCCGGATTGGGATGCTACGGGGGAACGGCCCTGGAGTCGCCCATCGGCACGGCGGCTTCGGCGCACCTGTTCGCCGCGCTACCCCAGCTAGACCTCGGGACTGAGCTCGTCGGACCGCTTCTGTTGGCCGAAGAGATACTGGTCGAACCGCTCGAATACGAAAACGGCGACCTAGTCGTGCCCCAAGGGCCAGGGTTGGGAATTGAAGTCGACTGGGACAAGGTCGCCGAGTTTCAGCGCCCCTCTTCCGCTGGCTAAGCAAGCTGGCCATGGAGTACCTCGTTCGCATGAGGGTGGATCTGCCGTCCGACCTCGATCCGGATTTCGTGGCAACGCTGTTGGAGCAAGAACGCGAGTACTCCCACCACTGGCAACGGACGGGTAAGTGGACTGGTTTGTGGCGGATCGTTGGCGAGTGGGCCAACTACAGCGTTTTCGATGTGGAGGACAACGACGAACTTCACCAAATTTTGTCGGGGCTGCCGCTGTTTCCCTATCTTGAAATCTCGGTAACGCCGTTGGCCGCCCACCCGAGTTGGCTGGGCGATTCCGAACCGGAAGCGAGAGGTTGAAGCCCTGCGGTTGTTCATTCACATTGGGTATGCCAAGCGGTAGCAAAAGGTATTGGCGGGAATGGCTGTGCTTGACTATCACTGGGCCAAAAGCCACCACCGAAACGAGGGAGCCAAATGACCGAGCAAAATGATCGAGTCACGAAAGTGGCCGTGGACATCATCGATACCATCAAGGACCGCTTGGCGGCCCACGACGTCAACCACCAGGAATTCATGGCGGCGGTCCAGTTCATGGGCAAGCTCGCAGGTTCCGGCGAGATGCCGCTGTTCATGATGGTCTTCTTCGAGGCGGCTGTGGAGCGAATCACCTTCGACCACAAGCCGGGCACAAAGGGCGCTGTGCAAGGCCCATATTTCAAGGAGCACAGCAAGATTGATCCGCCGTACCGCCTGCCGATGCGGGAGGACGAGCCCGGCGATCCCATCATCTTCTCGGGCAAGATCACCGACCTCGACGGCAATCCATTGGCTGGCGTAAGCGTGGACACCTGGCATTCGGGAAACGACGGCACCTATTCCGGATTCAATCCGGTGCCACCGGAGAACAACCTTCGGGGGATTATGGAAACCGATGAGAACGGCGAGTTCCGGTTTGCCAGCATTCGGCCCGCGCCCTACCAGATACCCCATGCCGGCCCCACCGGCCAGTTCCTCTTGATGATCGGGCGCCACGCCTGGCGACCAGCCCACTTCCACTTCAAACTCAATAAAGAGGGATACGACCCACTCACCACCCAGATCTACTTCGAGGGCGATGCGATCATCGAAGGCCAAGGAGACATCGTCGGCGGGGTGAAGGACGAACTCATCATCTCCATCGGCGAGGGCTCTGATCCAGAGATCGCCTCGACGTACGGGGTGCCGGTTCCGTATCAGACAGCCGAGTACTCCTGGCGGCTCCGCCCAGCTAGCTGACAACGTGTGCCACGAAGACTGGGTTGGGTCGACCTCGGAAGCCCGAGCACGGCGAATCCCAGTTGAAGTGGAGGTTCCCGACGGTGTGCTGCCCGGCATGCTGTACGAACCCCAAGACGCCGCTTCCGGCGGGCCAGTCGTCTTGATCACCGACATCTATGGAATGGTTCCCTTCTACCATGAGGTGTCAGGGCGACTGGCCACCGCCGGCCACCCCACGCTTCTCATCGACATCTTTTGGCGCGAGGGGGAGTTGGCGGAGAACACCAGAGAGGCGGCATTCGAGCGCCGCAGCAAGATGGACGAGCCCCGGGGCATCGCCGACGTGTCTGCGGCCCTTGACTTCGTTAAGGACCGCTTTGGAGCCGACCAAGCGGGGGTGCTGGGGTTCTGCCTGGGTGGCCTGTTCGCCTTCGTGTTGACGGCCCAGCGCGACGACTTGGTAACGGTGAGCTACTACGGATTCCCAGAGGGAATCTCCGCCCCGGTGAGAGTGCCCTCGCCCCGGCCCATCGACTTGGTGGCCGAGATGTCGGGCCCGATTCTCTCGTTCTGGGGCGAGGAGGACTACATCGGCGTCGACGTCATGAATCGCTTTGGCGACGCCGTCACCGCTCAAGGCATCGACTACGAGGCCCACATCTATCCCGACGCTGGCCACGCGTTCCTTCAGGGAATGGTGGAAGACCGGGTTGACTCGGCAGCGGCGACCGACTCTTGGAAGAAAGCCCTCGCTTACTTGAACCAGCGCCTCCCGGCGTGACTTGGCCGCTGCCCCCCGGGCTGGTTGACCTTCACCGTCGAATTTGGGAGCAGATCGCCGGTTCGGGCTCGTGGTGGACCGGCGAAGAGCGGGTGGCCATGGTGGCCGCGGCCCGTCGGGCTTGGGATTGCGCCCGGTGCGCGGAGCGAAGCGCGGCGCTTTCCCCCGCGTGGGGCGAGCGCTGTGGCGACCCTGAATCGGTCCTCGACGATGTGGTGGTGGACGCCGTCCACCGGGTGGTAACCGATGCCCCCCGGGTGACCCGCACCTGGCTCGACGAGCTTCATCAGGCGGGCGTCACTGATGCCCACTATGTGGAGATGCTCGGCGTAGTGACGTGCGCACTCAACATCGATGAGTTCAACCGCGTGCTCGGGGTAGCGCTCGACCCCCTGCCCTCGCCCCGGCCGGGGTCTCCCGACCGCTACCGCCCGGCCAATGCCGCCCGCAACCTCCACTGGGTGGCGACGCTGGATCCCCGCACTCGGGAAGAGCCCGAAGCCGATCTGTTTCCCGGCGCTCGTACGGGGAACGTGATTCGCAGCCTCAGCCTGGTGCCCGATGCCATGCGGATGGCCATAGCGCTGACTGAGATGCACTATGTCCCCACCCAGTTTGTGGTTGACATGGCGTGGTCACCAGGGCGATCACTCAATCGGTCCCAGATCGAGTTTGTCGCCACCCGGGTGTCCGAGCGCAACGGCTGTGTCTACTGAGCAGTTGCCCATGGAACCCTGCTCCGGGCGGGCAGGTCGGAATCCGAGCCGGTAGCCGGTGAAGCGGCACTTGATGCCTTTATCGAAGCGGCCGTGGATCGTAGCGGGGAGTTGACGGCTGCCCGCGAGGAATTGAGCGCAGTGCTCGGTCCTGAGGCGGTGGTTG
>VYDF01000267.1 GCA_009843565.1 Acidimicrobiia bacterium
GCCCTCGGGAGACCGGCCTCCCTTCAAGACCATCACCCGCTATCCCGCTTCCGAGGCGTCATCGACAGCGTCGAAGAACCCGTCGGCGTCATCTAGGCCTTCGATATACACCACGATCTGTTCGGTGCGTTCGTCTTTGGCCAAGTACCGGATGTAGTCGCTTACCTTCAGATCGATGCCGTTTCCCACCGCGAAACCCACGGTGAGGCCGAGGCCGTTTCCCAGCAGGTGCTCGACCAACGACGACACCAGAGCACCGCTTTGCGACACCACGCCGAGGTTCCCGGCGGGCAATTCATCGGCCATGGCGTAGGGCGGGAAGCCGGCTGGAATGCGGTCGACGCAGTTAATGACGCCGTTGGTATTAGGCCCGCACACTGCCATCGGGGTGTCGGCCAAGAACGCCTGCAATTCCAGGTCCAGGGGCGACCCGGCCCGGTCGCCCTCACCGAACCCACCGCTGAAAATGATGGCTGCCCGAGCTCCGATGTTCTCGGCTTGGCTCAGCACGTCGATGGCCGCGGCGGCAGGTACCAGTACGAGTACCAGGTCGGGGGGTTCGGGCAGCGATCCGAGGTCGGCGTAGCAGGGCCGATCGGCCAACGTGTCGTAGCGGGGGTTCACCAGGAAGAGCTCGGCGGGCACGTTGTGCTTGAGGAGGTTTCCCAGCGCCCAAGATCCCAGCTTGGGACCGCCCGGCGGGGTGGCCCCCACCACGGCAATGGTCCGGGGCCGCACCAGCGGAGTGAGGTCTTTGCGAGGCGGGCTCATCCGGTGATGGTGAGGCCGGCTTGGCCGGTGCGGATCACCATGAACTCCATGCCCTCGGGCCCCGCGGTGAAGCCGTATTCGACGTTGGCGGCCAGCAACAGGGTGTCGGGCGGCTCCACTACCACGCCGCTGTCCAGGGTGGCGCTGCCAGCCAGCACAACCATCATCTCGTCTCGGTCGTGGCTATGGGGCGGAATCACGTAGCCCGGCGCCAACCGGATGGCGTGGGCGAAGAACGAGCCTCGATGCAGCCATGCCTTCTCTAAGCCGGTGTCGTCGGGATCGGGGTTCTCGGCGGGCTGGAACCACTCCACATCGCGATATCGGGAGAGGGCCATAGAGAGTTCCTACCATGGTAATGATGCATGTGGTCGTGGCTGGTGCCGGGGGAATCGGGGGTGCCATCGCCGGCGAGGTGGCCTTGGCCGGTGGTGAGGTGAGCGTGGTCGATAGCTGGTCCGACCATGTTGAGGCCATCCGGGCTGATGGGCTGCGCTTGGTTGGTCCGGCACCAGGGGATGAGCGCACCACGCGGCTGCCCGCGTGGCACACCAGCGAGAGCCAGCAGGTGGCTCCCATCGATGTGTTGGTGCTGGCGGCCAAGGCATTCGACAACCAATGGCTAGCCCCCTTGCTGGCTCCTCGGTTGGCCGACGGCGCCACTGTGATTTCGGCTCAGAACGGGGTCAACGAACCGCTGTTGGCCGAGTTGCTCGGTTCGGAGCGGGTAGTAGGCGCGGTGGTGCTGTTTGCGGCCGAGATCATTGGGCCAGGTCTGGTGAGGTTGGACTGGCATCCGACGATTCAGATCGGCGAACTCGACGGCAGCCCTACCGACCGATTGGACCGAGTGGCGTCAGAGCTGGGGCCAGGTATCGGCGTAGTGATCAGCGGCAACATTTGGGGGGCCATCTGGGCGAAGCTGGTGATGAACTGCATGAGCAACCCGCTCAACGCAGTGCTCGGGGGCAGAGCTCGAGACTGCCGTGAGCAAGCCGGTCCTCGGCGGGTGAGCCTGGCCTGCGGGTCGGAGGCGGTGGCGGTGGGCCGCGCTCGGGGGCACAGCATCGAGCCGGTGAGCGGAATCGACGCTGAGCGCATTTTTGTTGGTGGCGCAGGTGGGCCGGGGGCAGCTGATTTGGCCGCCGACTGGGAAGCCACCGCAGCGGAGTTGGGGGAAATCAAGGGGTCGATGCCCACCGACATCGAGCGAGGCCGGAAGACCGAGATCGACTCGTTCAGCGGCTTCATCAGCCAGGAGGGGAAGAGGCTGGGCATACACACCCCGGCCAACGAATCGGTCTACCGAATGGTGCTTGCCATCGAATCTGGGGCCAGATCCCCGGGTCCCCAGAATCTGGAAGAGCTGCTCCGCGTTTTGGACTAGCGCCCCTGCCAGCGAGGAGGGCGCTTTTCGGCAAAGGCACGGGGCCCCTCTTGGGCGTCGTCGCTGGCGTAGACCGGCTCGTAGATCTTGTCGGCCACTGCTGCCGCGTCAGCCGGTGACAGCCCGGCAGTGGCTCGGATCATGGCCTTGCCAGCGCGGACAGTGAGGGGCGCGTTGGCGGCGATTGTGGCCGCCAGCTCAGCGGTTGCTGTTTTCAACTGGCCGGCGGGTACCACTCGGTTCGCCAAACCAAGCTCATAGGCCCGACTTGCACTGATCGGCTCGCCGGTGCACAGCAGTTCGATGGCTGCTCGAGGGGGGATCAGCGAGCCGAGTTGGGCGGCCCAGGGTGAGCCCCGGCCCACTTTGGCCTCCAGGATGCCGAAGCGGGCGTGTTCGGCAGCCACGCACAGATCGCACTGCATGACCAGATTGAATCCGAAGGCGTAGGCCACGCCGTTCACGGCGGCGATCACCGGTTTTGTTACCCCGCCCTCGGCCAAACGGCCCCCCACGAATTGGGAGGGCAGGCCCCGTTCGGCTCGGGCGGCCATTTCTTTGAGGTCAGCTCCGGCCGAGAAAGCCGTGTCTCCAGCACCGGTCAGTACCGCTACCGAAATGTCGTCGTCGGACTCCACACGATCCCACGCCTCAGCTAAGCCCTCCGACACCGCCTGGTTGACTGCGTTTCGGGCCTCGGGGCGGTTGATAGTCACCCAGGCCACCCCGTCGGCCAAATCGAACATAACCGCCTCGCTGGCTGGTTGATCATCCATTGCGCACCGCCAAGGCCAGGTAGTGGTCGTCGGCATCGTCCAAGAACTCCAGGCTCCAACCCCCCTCGGAGAGAAGGGGTCCAATGCGGTGAGGGTCGATGTTCATGTCGTGGGCGTGAGCCCCTCGATCCCGGTGGCGGGCTGCGAGGGCAAGGCGGCCGATGGGATGGAACACGCCCAGGCGGGCACCAGGCTGCGCGGCCCGGGCGAACTCTTGCAGGGTGCCCGTCGGATTGGGGAGGTGGGGGAGCAGTCCGGCCGCCAAAATTCCCGCCGCGCACCCGTCTCGCACTGGAAGCCGCCCGACATCGCCCAGAACACAGGCAGAAACCGCCTGTCTTCCCAGTCGAGCGGCCTCATGGAGCATGGCCGGCGTAGCGTCGACGCCGAGAACTGCGCCTTGAGACCCCACGGCAGCCCGCATGGATGCCAAGGCTCGTCCTGAGCCGCAGCCCGCGTCAATGGCCACATCGCCCGACGACAGCCTGAGCTGGTCTACCGCCCAGTTGAACAGCACATCGTCGTCGGGGTGACGATCCTCCCAGCCCGCGGCCCGGGAGGTGAAGAACTCCCTGGTTTCGGCCAAATCTCGGGATAAGCCCATCGAATCAGACCGAATCGGGCAGTTCGCGGACGGAGGCAATGAGGGCCGAGAGTTCGGCTGAGGTGGCCGGGCCCGCCAGTGAGGCGCAGACCGAACCGGTTTTGTCGGCCAGCACCGCCAGTGGGACGGCGTCCACGGCGTAGCGACGGTGCAGTTCCCCGTGACGGCGGTACTCCACTTCTTGCACCGCAAGCGAGCCGTCGGCCAGGCCCTCGGCTGCTTCGAGCACCGCAGCGCAGGTTGAACAGGCCTTGGAGGTGAACACGGCCAAGAGCCAGTCGACATTGGGCTGGGCGAAATCCCAACGCTCTAGTCGGACGGGTACCGAGTATGTCGGAGCGGTCGGGTTTGAGGGGCGGAAGCGACGATAGAGCCAGGCCACTGCCAGTGCCCCAGCAATAACCCCCAGAGCGATCAGGGTGCGGGCCACGACTCCGGGGCGTCGGGCTCTTCCAATTCGGCTGTTGAGGCAACGGTGGTCGTGGCTGAGCCCCGTGTGGCTCCTGCGCTCCGTGTGCTGAGAGCTGCGCCGATCACGTCCCGGGGATCTCCAACGGTGCCCTCTTCGCCCAATTCCACCAGTCGGCCGACTTCCTCGCCGGAGATGGTCTCGTGCTCCAGCAGGGCGCGAGCCACCAAGTCGAGGCCGTTGCGGTGCTTGGACAGCACCTCCCGGCAACGGTTCTCTTGAGTTCGCAGAATCTCAGCCACTTCTTCGTCGATGACCCGTGCGGTCTCGTCGCTGTACTCCCGGTTGGTCATCATCTCGTCGCCCAAGAACACCTGGCCCGCGCTTCGCCAGGCCATCGGCCCGATGCGGTCGCTCATGCCCCACTCCCGCACCATGCGCCGAGCGAATTCGGTGGCCCCGGCCAGGTCATCGGCCGCGCCGCTGGACGACACGCCGAACACAAGTTCTTCGGCGATCCGACCGCCCATCCGCATGACCAGCATGTCGTCGAGGTAGTCGCGCCGCAGGGTGTGGCGGTCTTCCTCGGGGAGGGTCATGGTCACGCCGAGCGCCATGCCCCGGGGGATGATGGTCACCTTGTGGAGCGGATCGGCATGGGGCAGGACCGAAGCGCATACCGCATGGCCGGCCTCGTGGTAGGCGGTGATCTGCCGCTCCTCCTCGGACATGACCATCGACTCCCGCCGCTGTCCCATCAGTACCCGATCACGGGCGTTTTCGAAGTGGATCATGCGGATCTGTTCAGAGTCGCTGCGTACTGCAAACAGCGCCGCTTCGTTGACCAGGTTGGCCAGATCGGCGCCGCTCATGCCCGGCGAACCCCGGGCTATCAGCGGCAAGTCGACATCGGCGGCGATCTTCTTGGACCGGACGTGGACGTTGAGGATCTGCAAGCGGTCGTCGGCCTCGGGCAGCGGGACCACCACCTGGCGGTCGAACCGTCCGGGCCGCAGCAGAGCCGGGTCCA
This sequence comes from Acidimicrobiia bacterium, assembly GCA_009843565.1. Lineage (GTDB taxonomy): Bacteria > Actinomycetota > Acidimicrobiia > Acidimicrobiales > Bin134 > Poriferisocius. The sequence goes on from VYDF01000267.1 coordinate 4,978, forward strand.
AGATGTCGGGCCGGTTGGTGGCGGCCATCATCACGATCCCCTCGGTGGCCTCGAAGCCGTCCATCTCGGCCAGCATCTGGTTGAGGGTCTGCTCGCGCTCGTCGTGGCCGCCGCCGAGCCCGGCGCCCCGCTTGCGGCCGATGGAGTCGATCTCGTCGATGAAGATGATGGCCCGGCCCATCTTCCGGGCCGACTGGAAGAGGTCTCGCACCCGGCTTGCACCCACCCCGACGAACATCTCCATGAAGTCCGATCCGGTGACCGACAAAAACGGCACCCCGGCTTCGCCGGCCACCGCCCGGGCGATGAGCGTCTTGCCGGTGCCCGGCGGACCCACCAGCAACACGCCTTTGGGAATGCGGGCCCCGATCTGGGCGAACTTGTCGGGGTGCTTCAGGAAGTCGACCACCTCGACGATCTCCTTCTTCACCCCTTCGTAGCCGGCCACGTCTTCAAAGGTGGTTCCGGGCCGTTCGGTGGTGTAGGTCTTGGCTTTGGAGCGGCCGATGGACATAATCCCGCTCATCTGGCCTTGGGCTCGGCGCTGGAACCACCAGAAGATCAAGACGATGAATGCGATTGGGATCAGCAAGGGCAGGAGACTGACCCAGAAGCTGGTCTTGGGGGTGTGGAACTCGAATGTCGGGATGCTGCGGCGCAAGTCCGCTTCGACTTGTTCGCTCAGCGGGACCGGCCCGGTGGTGTAGAACTTGGAGCCGTCGGCCATGGTGCCCTTGATCTCGCCGGTGTTGTTGTTGTATTCCGCTTCTGCGATTTGGCTGGATTCAGCAGAGTCGACGAATGCCCTGAACGAGATCTCCTCGCCCTTGTCGTCGCCGCGGAACGCATTGGAGAACAACAGGGCCGCCAGCAGCCCAAACACGATGAACCAGATCCAGCGCGGCATCCGGCCCTGGGTGGTCGGCTGCTGGCCCGGCCCGCCT
>VYDF01000042.1 GCA_009843565.1 Acidimicrobiia bacterium
TCGAAGAGCAGTCTCTGGAAGACGCCTACGCCGCCACCATGGTCCAAGTGGAAGACGGCCAGATCGTCTCCGGCAAGGTAGTCAAGGTGGACCGCGACGAAGTGCTGCTGGACATCGGCTTCAAAGCGGAGGGGATCATCCCATCCCGGGAGCTGTCCATCCGCAACGTGATCGATCCCAGCGAGATCGTCACCCTTGGGGAGGAGATCGAGGCCCTTGTCCTCCAGAAAGAGGACAAAGACGGCCAGCTGATCTTGTCCAAAAAGCGGGCCCAATACGAGCGAGCCTGGGGCAATATCGAGGAGGTCAAGGAGAAAGAGGGCACGGTCACGGGACCGGTGATCGAGGTGGTCAAGGGCGGCCTGATCGTCGACATCGGCTTGCGGGGCTTCCTGCCCGCCTCCCTGGTGGAATTGCGCCGGGTACGCGACCTCCAGCCCTACATTGGCCAGACCCTGGAGGCCAAGATCATCGAGCTGGACAAGAACCGCAACAACGTGGTGCTATCCCGTAGGGCTTGGCTGGAAGAGACCGAGAAGGAGCAGCGCGAGGCGTTCCTGGACAACCTCAAGCCGGGCGAGCGTCGCAGCGGTGTGGTCTCCTCGGTGGTGAACTTCGGGGCGTTCGTCGACTTGGGCGGTATGGACGGCTTGGTACATGTGTCCGAGCTGTCGTGGAAGCACGTCGATCACCCCAGCGCGGTGGTGCAGGTGGGCGACGAGATCGAGATCCAGGTATTGGAAGTGGATCTCGACCGGGAGCGCATCAGCCTGTCGCTGAAGGCCACCCAGCAGGATCCCTGGCAGGAGTTTGCATCCAGCCACCAGGTGGGCGAGCTGGTGTACGGGCGGGTCACCAAGCTGGTGCCCTTCGGCGCCTTCGTGCAGGTGGGCGAGAGCATTGAGGGCCTGGTTCACATCTCGGAGATCTCCTCCCACCACATCGATCTTCCCGAGCAGGTTGTGACCCCCGGCGAGGAGCTGTGGGTGAAAATCATCGACCTCGACATCAACCGGCGCCGTATCAGCCTGTCGATCAAGCAGGCGGCCGAGGGCGGCGTGGTGGCCGCCGAGTTCCAAGAGCACTTCGGCGAGCACGCTTACGACGCCGAGGGCAACTACATCGGGGCAGTGAACGAGGACGTGGCCGCTGACCAAGACGAGGCCTGGGCCCAGTACTATTCCGAATCCGGCGAAGCCGTCACCCCCGCTCCCTATGACGAAGGCGCACTTGAAGGTGACCAAGGCGGACTCGAAGGTGACCAAGGCGCACTTGAAGGTCGCCAAGGCGGACTCGAAGGTGGCCAAAGCGGACTTGAAGGTGACCAAAAGGACGCTGGCCAGGCTCTCGAGGAAGCAATAGAAGACCCGGTCTAGTTCTCACCTATCTGGCGTCAAACCCGTTCAGGCAATTCTGAGCGCTGACAACGGCGCCACAGCATCCCCCAAGTCCGGGAGGCTGTTGCCTAGCCTGAGCAAATGCCACAAATTGGTCGCTTTGCCATTGCCCTGATCACAGTCGCTTCAATCGCTGCCACGCTTTTGGCCATACCGGCCACCGGCCAGGTGCATTCGAAGGACTCGAGCTCGGCAAGCGACCGCGATGCGCTAATTGCCCTCTATGGGGCCACTGGCGGTGGCGACTGGAGCAACTCAAGCGGCTGGCTCAGCGACAGGCCGCTGGGCAGTTGGTACGGCGTCAGCACAAATGGTGACGACCGCGTCACCGGCTTGTCCTTGGCATCTAATGGCTTGGTCGGCGAGCTGCCGGCCGAGGTCGGCAGCCTCGAGTACCTGGTTCACCTCGATCTGGGCAACAACGATCTGGTGGGTGAACTGCCAGCCGAACTTGGGGACCTGGCCAACCTTGTGGAGCTGGACCTTCAGAACAACCGCTTGGAGCGGAACATTCCGCCTGAGTTCGGCGGGCTCTCCCAGCTTGCCGTGCTCGACCTCAAGTACAACGGTTTGTGGGGGTCTATACCTGCCGAACTCGGCCGACTTTCGGAGCTTCGGGTCTTGGATATGCGGGGCGACGTGTTGTCCGGGTCGATTCCCTCTGAATTCGGCGACCTGTCCAAGTTGACCCATCTGATGTTGAGGTTCAACGGCTTGTCGGGTGAGATACCCGCCGAGCTGGGAGACCTCGACCAGGTTGAGTGGCTGGACTTCAGCAATAACCGCTTGTCGGGTGAGATACCCGCAGAGATTGGCGGATTAACCCGCCTCACGTGGCTAGACCTCACAAACAACGCCTTGTCGGGTGAAATCCCCGGCGAGCTGGCTGATCTCACCAGACTGCGGCATCTCAGCCTGTCGGCCAACAACCTGTCGGGGGAGTTTCCCGTTTGGATAGGAAAGCTCTCTGATCTGCGGCATCTCAGCCTGTCGGCCAACAACCTGACCGGCCCCATAACTCCCTGGATAGGAGCCCTCGGTCAATTGCGGACATTGCGACTGGGGCACAACGAGCTGTCTGGATCGATTCCGGCCTCGCTGGGCCTCCTGGGAAGCCTGAGGGTGCTCGGGTTGGAGGACAACAACCTGTCTGGAGAAATGCCCCCCGAGCTCGGCTGGTTGACCGAGCTCCGGGAACTGGACCTCAGCAAGAACGCCTTGTCTGGGGGGATTCCCGCTGAGCTGGGCCATCTGGTGGCGTTGAATCAGCTGTTCCTCCAAGAAAACGGATTGTCGGAGGAGATTCCCCCCGAGCTGGGCCATCTGCTTGAGCTGCAAAACATCGATCTCAGCAACAATTGGCTGTCGGGGGCCATCCCTGAGGGCATCGCCTCGATGTCCGGACTCAAGAGCATGCTGCTCCACGACAACCTGTTGTCGGGAAATATTCCGACCGGAATCGGCGGATTGGGCCGGCTGGGGGTGTTGGATCTGTCCAACAACCGGCTGACCGGTGAGATTCCCACGGGAATCGGCAAACTGTCGGTTCTGGAGTACCTGGACCTGCGAAGCAACCGGCTTTCAGAAGAAATTCCCGCCAGCCTCGGGGACCTACAGGCGACTACCCACCTGCTGCTTCGGGACAACCAGTTGACTGGGGAGATTCCCGCCGAATTGGGCAAGCTCGCCGATCTCCAGTGGCTTGACCTGAGCATCAACTTCTTGTCGGGCGAGATCCCCGAGGAGCTTGGCCAGCTGGCAAACCTGCAAGCGCTGTATCTGAGCTACAACGGCTTGACGGACAAGCTGCCTCCCGAGCTGGGCGAACTAGCGAATCTGAAGCACTTGATGATTCGCCGCAACCAGCTGGAGGGGGAGATTCCCGCCGAATTCGGTCAGCTGGTCAACTTGGAACGGCTCAACCTGTGGGCCAATCAATTGTCGGGGAAGATTCCCGCCGAGCTGGGCCAGCTAGCCAACCTCACCAGGCTGGACCTCGACAACAATGAACTCTCGGGTGAGATCCCCGCCGCGTTGGGAAGGCTCATCAATCTGCGAGAGCTGTGGCTGAACGGCAATCAGCTGAACGGTGTGATTCCCGCCGAGCTGGGCAACTTGATCAATTTGAGGCGCCTGTACCTAGACGGCAATCAGCTGAGCGGTGGGATTCCCGCCGAATTGGGAGGTCTCAGGAGTCTCAAGCGCCTGTGGGTGAACGGCAATCAGCTGACGGGTGGGATTCCCGCCGAGCTGGGAGGTCTCAGCGAGCTGACCCATTTGTACATCGGCGACAATCTCTTGAGCGGGAAGATTCCCGCTGAGCTGGGCAGTCTGAGCAACTTGACACATGTCTACATCGGCGACAACCAGCTCACCGGCGAAGTGCCTGCCGAGCTGGGCAACCTCGCCAAGCTCATCCAGGTATACATCAGCGGGAATGAACTCACCGGCTGCCTGCCCGCACCCTGGGAGGCAGCCGACTTCGAAGGCGACGATTTGGACCTGCTCGGCCTGTCGTTCTGCGAGAGGTGAACGCCCGGGCCTCTATTCGCAGAAGAATGGCTGCATGAGGATGATTTGGCCCTGGATAAGAGCTGAACTCAGGCCATTGCCCGAAGGTCGCGCTGCAAGTCTTTGATCTCGTCGCGCAGACGGGCGGCGTACTCGAACTTCAAGTCGGTGGCTGCTTCGTTCATCTCCTCGGTGAGGGTGTGGATGAGGCGCTCGATTCCGCCGGAGTCCAAGTCGATCACATCGAGGCGCCGCCGCTGCTGATCCATAGAGCGGGAGCGCTGGCCGCCCCCGGGGATGGGCACACCATCCTCGGCCGGGCGCAACTCGGCCAGGATGTCGCTGACCGCCTTGCGAATGGTCTGGGGATTGATGCCGTGCTGCTCGTTGAACGCCTGTTGCAACCCCCGACGCCGGTGGGTCTCGGATATGGCCCGCCGCATGGAGTCGGTCACCATGTCGGCATACATGATCACCTGGCCGTCAACGTTGCGAGCTGCTCGGCCGATGGTCTGGATCAGCGAAGTCTCACTGCGCAGGAAGCCCTCCTTGTCGGCATCCAAAATGGCCACCAGCGACACCTCGGGCAGGTCGAGCCCCTCCCTCAGCAGGTTGATGCCCACCAGCACATCGAACTCGCCCAGCCGCAGATCCCGAAGAATCTCGATCCGCTCGATGGTGTCCACTTCGCTGTGCAGGTAGCGAACCTGCACCCCCAGCTCCAGTAGATACTCAGTGAGGTCTTCGGCCATCTTCTTGGTCAGGGTGGTGACCAGCACCCGATGGCCCCGTTCAGTGCGATCTTCAATCAGCTTCATCAAGTCGTCGATCTGGCCCTTGGTGGGGCGCACCTGCACTTCGGGGTCGACCAAGCCGGTGGGCCGCACAATCTGCTCCACCACCTGGGCAGACACGCCGATCTCATAATCGCTAGGGGTGGCCGACAGAAACACCACCTGTCCCACCCGCTCCATGACCTCTTCGAACCGCAGCGGCCGGTTGTCCACCGCGGAGGGAAGCCGGAAGCCGTGGTCCACCAGGGTGTTCTTGCGGCTTCGGTCGCCTTCAAATTGGCCGTGAAGCTGGGGCACGGCTACGTGGGACTCGTCGATCACGGTGATGAAGTCGTCTGGGAAGTAGTCAAGGAGGGTGTACGGCCGTTCTCCAGGGGCCCGCCCGTCGATGTGGCGGGAGTAGTTCTCGATGCCGTTGCAGAACCCGATTTCCTGCATCATCTCCAGGTCGTAGGTGGTGCGCATCCTCAGCCGCTGAGCCTCCAGCAGCTTCCCTTCTTTCTCGAAAACGGCCAGCCGCTCTTGGAGTTCGACCTCAATGCCTTCCATGGCCCGGCGCATCCGCTCCTCGCCGGCCACATAGTGGGTGGCGGGGAAGACGACGACTTCGCTCAACGATTGGAGACGCTCTCCGGTCACCGGGTCGATGGTGGTGATCTGCTCCACCTCGTCGCCGAATAGCTGGATGCGAACCACGTACTCCTCGTAGGCCGGGTGGACCTCGATGACGTCACCCCGTACCCGGAACCGGCCTCGCACCAAATTGGTGTCGTTGCGCTCGTACTGCATGTCCACCAGCCGCCGCAGCAGGTCGCGCTGGTCGTAGCTCTCGCCCACTTTGGAGATGCAAAGCAGGTTCTTGTACTCGTCGGGACCGCCCAGCCCGTAAATGCACGATACCGAAGCCACCACGATCACATCCCGCCGGGTCAGCAAGGCTTCGGTGGTGGAATGGCGCAGACGGTCAATCTCGTCGTTGACCGATGAGTCCTTCTCGATGTAGGTGTCGGAGGCCGGCATGTAGGCCTCGGGCTGGTAGTAGTCGTAGTACGACACGAAATACTCCACCCGGTTGTCGGGGAAGAACTCCCGCATCTCATTGGCCAGCTGTGCGGCCAGCGACTTGTTGGGGGCCAGCACCAGCGTGGGCCGCTGCACCTGCTCGATCGTCCAGGCCACCGTGGCGCTCTTG
>VYDF01000038.1 GCA_009843565.1 Acidimicrobiia bacterium
GATCGTGGGCATCGTCGGGGTGTCGGGCAATGGCCAGAAGGAGCTGGCCGAGGTCATCACCGGATTGCGTCGACCCACTCAGGGCCGGGTCGTGGTCAAGGAGCAAGACGTCACCGGGGCGTCGCCCGGAGACCGCTATCGCTTGGGGCTGGCCTATGTGCCCGAAGACCGCCTCGGGGTGGGTTTGGCGCCCAAGATGTCGGTGGTGGACAACGCGGTGGTTCGATCGTACAAATCCCAGCGTCGGGGCCTCATGCTGGTGATGGACAAGTGCGTCAAGTTCTGCCAGAACCTGGTGGAGCGATTCGGAGTGCGGGTGGGCCGGCTGAATGATCCAATAGCGGGACTGTCAGGCGGGAATCTCCAGCGGCTGCTGCTGGGACGGGAGTTGGCCGAGCAGCCCGCGGTGCTGGTGGCCGCCCAACCCACTCGGGGCTTGGACGTTCAAGGAGTGGCTGCCATCCAAAGCCATTTGGTGGAGCAGCGGTCCAACGGGGTGGGGGTGTTGTTGATCTCCGAGGACCTCGACGAGTTGCAGGCTCTTTCCGACGTATTGATGGTGATGTACGAAGGCCGAGTGGTGGGCGAATACCCACCCGACGTCACCCCGCGATCGATCTTGGGTTCGGCCATGGCTGGGAATCCGCCCTCATGATGCGACCTGTTTTGGTTCGGCGCGACCGGGTGGTGCCCGCAACCCAGGCAGTGGCCTTTGTTGTCGGAATTGCCGCGGCGCTGGCGCTCGGACTGGTCCTGCTCTGGACATCAGGTCACAACCCGGCCGAGGTGTACGAGCGAATGTTCGACTCCGCGTTCGTGGGCACTGATTCGCTGTCGCGCACGTTGGAACGGGCCACACCATTGGCCCTGACTGGCTTATCGGTGGCGGTGGCCGGGTCGATGGGGTTGTGGAATATCGGGGCCGAGGGCCAGATGATGGCCGGTGCCATCGTCGCCACCGGCGTGGCCATGATGGCCGACGATCTCTCCGGCCCGCTGCTGATCGCCCTCATGATGGTGTCGGGCATCGCCGGCGGCATGGTGCTGATGCTCGGCCCGGCGCTGGCTCGATCTCATCTGAGGGTGAGCGAGATCATCACCACCCTCATGCTGGTTTACGTGGCCATCCGGGTGGTGGAGTGGCTGGAAACCGGCCCGTGGAAGGATCCCGAGTCCTTCGGCTTTGCGGTAATCGAGCCGGTACCCGAGCAGGCCGCGCTGCCGGGGCTCTTCGGCCGGGCCAACATCGGGATGCTGATCGCTCTGGGGCTGCTCCTCGTGTTCTGGCTGGCGGTGTCCCGCACCGCATGGGGCTATGAGCTGCGCCTGGCCGGTTCATCGCCCGACACGGCTCGCTATGCCGGCGTCTCGTTGCGCCGAAAGGTGCTGACCGCGCTGCTTCTCTCGGGCGGCATCGCCGGTTTGGCTGGTGCGGTGCAGCTCACCGGATCGGCCACTCGGCTGGAATCAGGGTTGTCCAATGGTTACGGCTTTGCTGGAATCATCGTGGCCGCACTGGCCCTCATGCGTCCCTCGGGGGTGGCGGTGGCAGCCGTTGTTTTCGGCGCGGTCCAGGTGGGCGGTCAGAGCATCCAGACCCTGGGGGTGAGCTCGGCCATCTCCGACATCTTGCAGGCCATGATCCTGTTCGGGGCCCTGGTGGCCGCGGTCTTCTTCAATTACCGGGTTCGTTGGACCGGGCCAAAGGGACAGGCATCGTCAGACGATGACCAGGCCGAAGCAGGCGACGAGACAATGGCTATGGAAGGCGCCTGATGTCTGAGGCGGCCCTGGTCGGATTGTTTGTGGCCACGGTGCAGTTCGGCACGCTGGTGTTCTTGGCCGCGCTGGGCGAGCTCTTCGCCGAGCGGGCCGGTGTGCTGAACCTCGGGGTCGAGGGGATGATGGCCATGGGCGCGGTGAGCGGGTTCATGGTCGGTCTGGAAACTGGCAGCCCGTGGGCCGCGTTCTTTGCCGCGGCGGCGGTGGGGGCCTTGGTAGGAGGACTTCACGCATTGGTGAGCGTGGTGCTGGGCGCCGACCAGGTGGTGTCGGGCTTGGCCTTGACCATCGGCGGTTTGGGATTGGCCGCCTACGTGGGCCGAAACGTGGTGGGGGAGCGGCCCGAGACCCTGTTCACCGATATGGGAATCACCGGATTGGCCCACATCCCCTGGTTCGGCGAGATCTTTTTCGATCAGCCGCCGGTGGTGTACCTGACTGTCCTGCTCGGTGTTGCGGGATGGTTCGTGCTGACCCGTACCCGACTGGGGCTTGCCCTGCGGGCGGCGGGAGAGTCGGCACCCACCACCGATGCGGTGGGTCACTCGGTGATGGCGCTGCGGTCGGGTGCGGTCATGGTCGGCGGCGCATTCGCCGGGGCGGCCGGATCGTTCTTGTCGCTGTATATGGCCCCGGGATGGGTCGAGGGCATGGTGGCGGGTCGGGGCTGGATTGCGGTGGCCCTGGTGATCTTCGGGGCGTGGCGGCCAGGGCGTCTGGCCTTGGGCGCGCTGCTGTTTGGCTTCACGCTTGCCTTGCAACCCCGGTTGCAGTCCTTCGACATCGAGATCTTGGGGGTGGAGGTCAACAGTATTTCCCCCGCGTTGCTGGGCATTCTTCCTTTCGTGCTGACCGTGGTGGTGCTGGTGATCATCAGCTGGCGCTACCGCCACCGTCCTTCTCCAGCACCGGCTGCTCTCGGATTGCCGTACCGCCGAGAAGAACGCTGAGTCAATTGCCATCGGCGGGGAGTAGGGTTCCCCGATGGCTGTGAGCACCTCGTCGAGCACGGCGCGCCAGTTCATACCCTATTTCGTGGTCACCGGCGCTCTGTCTCTGGGGTATGGCTCGGTGTTCACCCTGTTGGCCGAGATCGAAGACGAATACGGGGTCAGCGGAGTCGAAATAGGGCTGATCGCGGGTGCAGGCCTCTATGCCGGGGTCATCGCCCAGGTGGGGTTGGCTCGCTTTGCTGACAAGGGCCATATCCGATTGCTGGTTCATGCGGGGATCATCGTGGCCATGGTCTCCATGTTGGGGATGGCGACGGCCAATAATGCCTGGCAATTCATCGTTGCTCGCTTCTTTCTCGGTGCGGGCATTGGGATGGTTGCGCCGGCCGTACGTCGCATTCTCATTACCCGTGATCCTTCCAACATGGGCAAGAACTTGGGCGCGATGAGCGCATTCGACATCAGCGGTTTCGTGCTCGGGCCGCTCGTGGCCGCGTTATTTGCCCACTTCTTCAACCTGCATGCTCCGTTCTGGTTCCTGGCCGCGCTCTATGCCCTGGTGTATGGCTGGGTGCTGAGACTGGACATGTCGGCTGGTGCCACATCTCACACCAAGGTTCCCGTATTCCGACTGTTGGGAATCAGACCGATGTTGGCCGGAATTCTGGCTGGCATCGCCTTCTTCACCACCATCGGCGTGTTCGAGGCCTCATGGGCGTTGCTGATCGACGACTTGGGCGGCAGCACAATAATCATCGGTCTGTCAATCAGTCTTTTTGCGGTGCCGATGATTCCCCTGGCGCCGTTTGGGGGCAAATTGGCGCAGCGAGTGGGACCCATGCGGGTGATGCCGTACTCGATCATGGGGGCGGTGGCCTGCATGTTCGTGTACGGCTACGTGGAGTTCATGTGGGTGCTCATTGCGATTTCAGCATTTCACGCCATGTTCGATGCGTTCACCCTGCCCGCCGGGCAGTTGGCAGTGGCTATCTCGGCGCCCACCGATCAGGCTGCCGCGGCCCAGGGGCTTTACGGCGCGATGGGTTTGACGGTGGCCGGGAGTGCCGCATTGGCCACTGGGCCGGTCTATGAGGCCTGGGGTGCCGAAGTTCTTTTCACCGGATCGTCGATCATCATGGTTGTGGCACTGGCCGGGGCCATTGCTTTAGGGGGCGAGCTCATGGGCCCGGCGAGCCGCCCGGCCAGCGAGCCTGCGCCCGCGAGTTCCTAATCCGGCGCTTTTCCGAGCAGGTTGGCGCCCACCAACTCGTACATCTCATCGGTCACATGGACGTGTTGAGTAGCGGCGTGGGCGTCTCGGAAGCACTGGTTGAGGGGATGGTCTTGGTAGAGCACCGTCCCGCCTCCCCGGCGGTAGGCCATTGAAGCCGCTTCGACAGCAGTGTCGGCCGCGTGGGTGGCCGCGGCACGAGCCCGCTGGACCAGTTCGTCCTCCACTGGCTCTCCTGCGGCTCCCGCTGCCCAGATCTCGTCCAGCACTTCCAGCACCAGCGCTCGGGCCGCTCGCAGCTTGGTGTCGGCTTGGCCGAGGTCGCGCTGGAAAGCCGGCCGCTCGTCGAGGGGGGCGGCGCTGGTCAGCCGGTTCTTGCCCGCCGCGGCGATTGCGAGCTCATCCAGCGCCCGCCGGGCGATGCCCAGGCTCACGCCGCAATGATCGGGGCTGATAAGCGCATACATGGGGAGTCGATGGAGGATGCCGCCTCGAGGCGGTGGCTGGGACAAGTCGAACAGCCGGCTGTGGGGTACGAAGACGTTGTCCACGCTGTAGTCGTGGCTCAGGGTCTCTTCCAGGCCACTGACCTGCCAGGTGTCGTGCACGGTCACCTGCTCCACCGGGATAACCGCCCAACGCGGTCCCAACTCGGAGTTGCAGCCGGCCACCACCCACGCGGCATCGACGATGCCCGAGGCGAATCCCCATCGACCGGTCAACACCACACCATCAGGGGCAGCAACGGCCCTTCCCGACATGGGAAAGGTGCCGGCAAACGGCGGCCAAGCCGCTCCGCCGGTTGCGCTGGCCGCGACCTCGGCGAAGCCCTCCTCCGGCAAGCGGGCCGCAGCGATGGCCGCGGAGGTGGTGGTGAAGGTCTCGTTCCAGCCGGCTGATCCGTCCTTCCGGCTCGCCGCCTCGGTAGTCAAAAACTGGGTCCGCAGGTCGGCTTCGAGCCCGCCCAGTTCCTTGGGGAGCTTCAGGGTCAGCAGACTCGGGCTGTCGCTGTTCATGCTGCACTCACACCGATCACGCCGGGCTGAGCTGCACCGGCAAGCCCGACTGCCAGACCATCCCGGTGAGCGGATCGACATCTTCTTCGGCGGTGGTGAGGGTGCAGACGTTGGGATCGGCCCAACCGTGGGGGATGGACACTGCCCCGGGGGCGATCTCGTCGCTGGTGCGGGCGGTGCCCACCAACTCGCCGTGGGCGCTTTGGACCTTTACCGGCTGGCCGTCGGCGATGCCGTGGTCAGGATGGATCAATACTTCGGGACCCACGTCGCCCAGGTCGCGAAGCTGCCCGTTCATGGTCCGCATCTGGCGGCGGGGCAGCAGCACCACCGGTGCCGGTTCGTCGAGGTCGGCCAATTGCTCCACCAGCGGCTCAGGGGCCAATCGCCAGCGGCCTTCTGGCAGCACCCGGTCAAGCACCCAGCCGTGAACCGGCTTCGCTTCGCCGACCAAGCCCCGCCGGGCGGCCAACACCGTGTCGATGTCACTGCGGCCCCTCTCGGCAATCAGGGCCAGCAGATCCTCGTCGGTGGCGGATTCGGAATCGATCCCCCGGGGCAGCACTCCCACTCCCAGACGCTGGCCCAGATCGGCAAAGACCTGCCACATGAGCCGGCGGTCGGCGCCGGGCGGCACCACCGCCGGGGTGTAGTGGGTGGCGATGGCGGGCTGATAGGCATCCAGCATCCACGGCAGGTCGGCCCGCTCCAGCTGGCCGGCCACGGGCAGCAGGTGGGTGGCCAGCGCGGTGGTGTCGGTTTCCACCACATCGGCCACCGCTAAGACCTCTAGGGATTCGAATGCCTCCCGGGTCCGGTCTCGGTCGGGAAAGGCGATCAGCGGGTTGCCCCCCACCACCACCAGCGCCCGCACGTTGCCGGCCTCAATCTCGTCTACCAG
>VYDF01000053.1 GCA_009843565.1 Acidimicrobiia bacterium
CGTAGCGGTGGAAGTAGTGGCTGGCCATGAGCGCGATCCAGTTGCCCGCCGACATGGCCCCGTACGGCAGCCGCCACTCCATCTCGCCGGAGATGCGGGCGCCGCCGCCCACCCCGGTGTTCTGGCGATTGCCCCACGCGATCGACGTGGTCTCCCACACGGTGCGATAGCACAAGACGTGCCGGCACAGCCCTGAGGCCACCGCCAGCATTGCGTTCACCACCGCGCCGCTTTGGCCGGGGGTCTCCATGGTTCCGCAGAACCAGGTGGGGGCGATGCCCAGGGCCTCAGCCACCGGGTAGATGCCGCCCTCGGAGTGGCCGCCGTCTTTGGGACCACCGCCTGGGTAGGTGGACAAGCCGTCGATGTCACCCATGGTCAGCCCGGCGTCGGCCACCGCGGCCCGGCAGGCGTCAACGGCCAGGCTCATGGGGTCGCGGCCCAACCGGCGTCCCACGTCCGACAAGCCGACCCCGGAAATGGCCACCCGAGACTCGAACTTCTCGGCCGTCGGCATGGGCCGCACCGGTGCCGGGAGGGGTTCGGGGTATTCCTCCACCTCAGACACCGGTTCGCCGGTAGGGGCGAATACCGGCAGCCACACGTCCTTGTGCTGCTCGAAGCGAACCGACACCGGCAGCCCGATAACCACATCATCGGGCTCGGCGTCCACAATCAGGGTGGTGAGCCGAACCAGGGGGTCTTCTTCGATGGCCACCAGCCCGATGACGTACGGGATTTCCATGTCGGGCAGCCACGGCTGGTGGTTGACGGTGACCCCCACCACCGTTGCCCGGCCCGACACGTCCCTAACCTCGGGAACGCCTCCGCACTGCGAACAGACGACACCGGGGGGATGGAGATACCGATTGCAGACCTCGCAGTACTGGAACCGCAGCACGCCGTCGGCCCCCGAAGTCCAGAAGAACTCGTTTTCTGGAGTGAGCTTGGGCAGGGGGCGCATGGCCAGGATTCTTATGCAGACGGGGAGTAGAAGTTGAGTTGGCCGTCGCGAACAAAACCGGCCAGGCGCAAACTGGCGACCGCCGCCGTCTCCACCGCCAACGCGGAGGGAGCGCTAACCGCGACCAATGTGGCAAATCCTGCCGCCCATGCCTTCTGCACCATCTCGAACGAGGCTCGGCCGCTCACGAACAGCCCCAGGCCGGAGGCCGGCAGGTCGCCGTCGAGCAGCATTCGGCCAACCACTTTGTCCACCGCGTTGTGGCGGCCGATGTCCTCACGCACCAGGGTGGGCTCGCCCTCGACCCCGAAGGCCGCCGCGGCGTGGACTCCCCCAGTGGTGCCGAACAGATCTTGGAAGGCCCGAACCCGTTCGGGCACCGCAGCCAACACGTCGGCAGATATGGGTTCCCCGCCGGAGGGCAGCGGATCCAGCCGTTCGCTCAGCGCTTCAATGCTCTCGGCTCCGCAGAGCCCGCAGGCCGAGGTGGTGAGGCCGAGTCGGGGGGTGGCCGGCGGAGCGCCGTCGGTCTCCACGGTCACCAGATTGAACTCAGTGTCGGCCGCCGGCTCGGTGGCGCAATAGCGAATCGACGTAACCGACGCATCGCCGAGCAGGCCCTCGGTGAAACAGAATCCCGCGGCCAGCTCGAAGTCGTTTCCCGGGGTGCGCATTGTGGTGGTGACGGTCACGTCGTCGAGCTCGATGGTGAGGGGCTCCTCCACCACCAAGTCGTCGGGGCGCCGGTGCTCTTTGCTCCCGTCCCAATGACGAACCAGCACTCGCTGGGACCGGCCCCGGCTCATGACAGCCGATACATCTCGGAGAGAACCATGACCGCCGAAACACCTCGCTTGCGGCTCATGACAGCCGATACATCTCAGAAACCACATGGTGCTGGAGTTCAAGACCCATAGCCGCCATGGCTACCGAGGAGTGCAGCACCTCGCCCTCAACCCATAAGCGCCGCTCGGTGGCGGTCACTGGCTTGGCCGATCCCGTGCCGAGCACCTCAGTCGACGCCAGCTGCACGTCGCTGCCCTCCACCGTGCCCTCCAGCAGTTCGACTATCCCCGACGGTTGCACCAGCACCAGCTCGACCCGCCCATCGCCTTGGGGACGCAGATACCCGGCCTCAGCGTGCAAGGGCAGGCCCGTGTCGGCGTCCTTGGTTTTCTGGGCATAGGCCACGAAGGGCTTGCCCACATGGGTGAAGGACACCTCCTCGGCGTAGGAGAAATCCTCGATAGTGGGATACACCCCCGTGCCGGTGCCCCGCCACGATCCCAGCAGGAATGCCAGCGGCGCGCACACCGGATGAAGCTCGGCCATACCGCGACGTTACCGCCGCTTGAAGCCGAATCGAGCAGATTCAGACCTTAGAAGTCCATGTCGGGCATGCCGCCGGGCATCCCGCCGTTCTCGTCGGGCTTGTCGGCCACCACCGCCTCGGTGGTCAAGAACAGCCCGGCGATGGAGCCGGCATTCTGGAGCGCCGAGCGAGTGACCTTGGCCGCATCGATGATCCCGGCGGTGAGCAGGTCTTCGTACTCGCCGGTGGCCGCGTTCAGCCCGGAGTTGCCCTCCAGGTTGCGGACCCGCTCCACGATCACGCCGCCCTCGAGGCCGGCGTTGACCGCGATCTGGGCCAGCGGGCCTTCCAGGGCCTTGGCCACGATGCGGGCCCCGGTGGCCTCGTCGTCGGCCGACAGGCTGTCGGCGGCCTCGTTCACCGCGTCTTGGGCCCGCAGCAGGGTGACGCCCCCGCCGGCCACGACGCCCTCTTCGATGGCCGCTTTGGTGGTGCTGACCGCATCCTCGATGCGGTGCTTCTTCTCCTTGAGCTCCACCTCGGTGGCGGCGCCCACCTTGAGCACGGCCACACCGCCCGACAGCTTGGCCAGGCGCTCTTGGAGCTTCTCCCGGTCGTAGTCGGAGTCGGTGTTGTCGATTTCGCCCTTGATCTGGGAGATCCGGCCCTCCACGTCGTTGCGGTCGCCGGCCCCCTCCACAATCGTGGTCTCGTCTTTGGTGATCACGATCTTGCGGGCTCGGCCCAGCAGATCGAGCGTGGTGTTCTCCAGCTTCAGGCCCACCTCTTCGCTGATGACCTGGCCAGCGGTCAAGATGGCCATGTCTTGGAGCATGGCCTTGCGGCGATCGCCGAAACCGGGGGCCTTCACCGCGGTGGAGTTGAAGGTGCCCCGGATCTTGTTCACCACCAGAGTGGCCAGAGCCTCGCCCTCCACGTCTTCGGCGATGATCAAAAGCGGCTTGCCCGCCTGCATCACCTTCTCCAGCACCGGCACGATGTCGCGTACCGCAGTGATCTTTGACCCCACGAACAAGATGTAGGGCTCGTCCAGCACCGCTTCCATCCGCTCGGCATCGGTCACGAAATAAGGGGAGATGTAGCCCTTGTCGAAGCGCATGCCCTCGGTGAAGTCCAGCTCCAGGCCGAAGGTCTGCGACTCCTCCACGGTGACCACTCCGTCTTTGCCCACCTTGTCGATGGCCTCGGAGATCAGTTCGCCGATCTCGGAGTCGGCGGCGGAGATGGCGGCCACATTGGAGATCTGGGCCTTGTCGGAGGACACGTCCACCGACTGGGACTGAATGGCCTCGACCGCGGCCTCCACGCCGGACTCGATGCCCTTCTTGATGGACATGGGGTTGGCCCCGGCAGCCACGTTTCGCAGGCCCTCGCGCACCATCGACCACGCCAGTACGGTGGCGGTGGTGGTTCCGTCGCCGGCCACGTCGTCGGTTTTCTTGGCCACCTCTTTGACCAGCTCAGCGCCGATCTTCTCGTAGGGGTCCTCCAGCTCGATCTCCTTGGCGATGGACACGCCGTCGTTGGTGATGGTGGGGGCGCCCCACTTCTTCTCCAGAACGACATTGCGGCCCTTGGGGCCAAGCGTGACCCGCACGGCGTCGGCCAACTGGTTCATTCCCGATTCCAGCGCGCGCCGGGCCTGCTCATCGAATGAGATGATTTTGGGCATCCTCGAACTCTCCCTTTTGTACTATCGGCTTCCCGCCGACTTTTAGCACTCTCAGTATGAGACTGCTAAAGGTTACCGAGCAGTTCGAGAAACGCCAAACTCTGAGTTGTGGGAAATCAGCCGCCAGCCACTGCGGGCACGATGGCCACGGTTTGGCCGTCGGGAACCGACGTGGCCAACCCGTCGGCGAACCGCACGTCGTCATCGTCCACGAAGACATTGACGTACCGATGCAGGCCGCCCGACTCGTCGATGAGGCGGTCCATGAAGCCGGGATGGGCGGCATCCAGCGAGGCGATCACGTCGCGGACGTTCCCGCCCTCAACGATGACCTCGCTGGCTCCGCCGGCCAGAGGTCGGAGGGTGGTCGGTATCCGAACGGTCACGCTCATGGGCCATGATGCTATTCGGATGAAGCGCGATAAACGACTCGTGAATACGGAGTCAGCGTGAGCGGTCGACGGAGATTCGCCGCCGGAGAGTTCTCCGCGCTCGACCTAGCGGCCCGCAAGGGCTCGACCACAGTGTCGGTCTGCTTGCCTGCCCGCAACGAGGAGGAGACCGTGGGCACCATCGTGGAAGTGGTGCGGTCCGAGCTCATGGACAAGCTGCACCTGGTGGACGAGCTAATCGTTATGGACGATTACTCCACCGATCGCACCGCGGCAGTGGCCAAGGACGCCGGGGCAACGGTGGTGGCGTGCGCTGACGTGCTCACCCACCTCGGCAATCAGCCTGGCAAGGGGGAGGCGCTGTGGAAATCGCTGTTCGCGTCCACCGGCGACCTCGTGGTGTGGTGCGACGCCGATGTGGCCAACTTTGGCCCCCACTTCATCACGGGCCTTGTGGGCCCGCTGCTGGTGGACAGCTCCATCGGCTATACCAAGGGCTACTACCACCGCCCGGTGGGGGCCGACCAGCGGGGAGGGGGCCGCACCACCGAGCTGGTGGCCCGGCCGCTCATCACCCTGCTGTTCCCCGAACTCAGCGACATCGTCCAACCCCTAGCCGGGGAGTACGCCGGGAGGAGGGAGATCTTGGAGCGGCTCCCGTTCGTGCAGGGGTACGGGGTGGAAATGGGATTGCTCATCGACGTTTGCCGACTGGCGGGCTACGACGCCATCGCCCAAGTTGATCTGGGCACCCGCGTGCACCGCAATCGACCCCTGCATGAGTTGTCGTCCCAGGCCACTGAGGTTATGCAGGTGGCCCTCCACCGGGCCGATCGCACCTTGGTGAACACGGCGATCACGCTGCGTCGACCCGGATTCGGCGACACCGAGATCACCATGCAGGAGCGCCCTCCCCTGGTGGAGGTCACCGGCTACTTCCGCCAGGCGCGCTGACCTAAGGGGCCAAGTACTCCAGAACCGCATGGCCCACCAGCCGGGCGGTGTCGGCCATGGCCAGCTCGGCGCCGAAGCGATCGCTCAGGCTGATCAGCTCCCCGCAGGCAACGGTGGCGCCCCCGTCCACCCGTCCCACCACGGTCAATACCGGCACCCCGGCGGCCGCCGCCATCTCCCCCACGCCGCCCACAACCTTGCCCTGAAGCGATGTGGCGTCGAGGGCGCCCTCCCCGGTCACCACCAAATCGGCCCCCTCGATGCGTCCGTACAGGTCTACTTCCTCGGCCAACAGCTCGAAGCCGTTGCACAGCTCGGCACCCACGCACGCCAGGCCGCCGGCCAGACCCCCGGCCGCACCCGAGCCCTCGATGTCGTTCACTTCCACGCCATAGGTTTCGGCGTACACCTGGCTGAGCCGCTCCAAGCGCCGGCGCAGCAACTCCACCTGGGTGGCACCGGCCCCCTTTTGGGGTCCGAACACCGTGGCGGCGTCGGTGAAGCGGGTCCTCACGTCGCAGGCCACGGCCAGCTCAACCCC
>VYDF01000181.1 GCA_009843565.1 Acidimicrobiia bacterium
CCGTTACGCATCTCCCGTCCCGCGGCCCGACACCCCCTGAAACGTGGGACCGGGGGTACGGTGGGTTGGGACGGAACGTGCCCCGGCAGCACAAAAAGAGGGGCCGGCCCCCGCCGAGGAAGTGCGGGAGCCGGCCCCAAGGGGCACGGACGGTCAGACGATTCTAGAAGGGGATATCGTCGTCCAGATCCTGCGCGGTGCCGGTGGCTTCGGGTGCCTCGGCCTGGGCCGTCGGCGCGTCCGAGCCGTTGGACCCGTTGGCGGTCCTGGGCTTCTCGAGGAACTGAATCCTCCCGCCCGGGGCGAGCAGGATCTCGGTGGTGAACCGGTCCGTGTCCTCCCCGTCCCTGCGCCAGGGCCGCGTCTGCAGCTTGCCGGAGAGGTAGACGAGGCGACCCTTCCTGGCGTGCTTCTCGAGCATGTCGATCAGCCCGGACTGGAACGTCACGACGCGGTGCCACTCGGTCTTCTCGACACGCTCGCCGGTGTCGCGATTGATGTAGCCCTCGTCCGTGGCGACGGACATGTTGGCCACGCGGCCGCCGCTCGGGAGGTGGTTGATGGTGACATCGGCGCCGAGGCGGCCGATGACCTGTGCGAGGTTCAAACCGAACATAACGGTTACTCCTGTGTTACTGGTTGATGACAAAGGGTTGAACGAACCGGGGACGGTCTCTCTCGATCCCATCCCCGATTCGCTCCAATCGGGCTTCGCCCGACCTCCAGACTATGTGGACGTCAACATAGCTGAGATGATGTTGAGTGCAGGGTTATGTTGGTTCCCGTGAAAATATTCCTGATTTTCAAGAGCTTGCCGCTAGCTTACTGCACATAACTTCTGACATCGTCCCTCCTGTTCGCACCCGCGCTTCGGGTGCTTTCACGACAGGAGAGAAAAAATGTCAACTTCGACATCCACTGATCCATTGGCACGCGAATGGTCGATTGACCCGGGGCCGTACAGCCAGTACGTGGACGCTTACCAGCGTCATCTGTTGCATCTCAATCATCGTCGTTGGACGGTGCAGGGAAAGCTTCTGCCCGCTCGGCACTTTTGCCATTGGCTAGACTTGACAGGCCGACGCTTGTCCGATGTATGCGAAAAAGATGTAGATCGGTTCGCCGATCATGACTGTCGCTGCAGGAGGGCGCGTCGCCGTCGTCCGATTCCCGCGAGATACTTGTCGCATGTGCGAAAGTTCGTGCGGTTCCTTGCCGCGACCGGCGTAATCGAGGCTCCACCGGCGCCAATGCCGGAACGGACGCCGGAGATTGCAGCCTGGCTAGACTGGCTTTGGCGACATAAGGGACTGCGCGTTGGCACTCTGGAAAATTACGAGCGTGAGCTGCGGAAACTGTTGCCGCTGATCGGCACGGACCCGGCGTCCTACGATGCCGAGAAACTTCGCTCGGCGTTCTTGGACGCCTGTTCGCGCCAGGGCCGGAGTAGTTGGCCGAGAATGGCAATGGCCTTACGCTCCTGGCTCGGCTACAACGGTGTGAATGGGCGTTGTCCGGCGGCGCTGACAACGGTCCTGCCGCCTATTGTCCGACCGCGGCGCGACAATGTTCCGCTCGGTCTCAAGGCGCCGGACGTGGACCGGCTGCTCGCGGCCTGTGATACGGGCACGGCGATCGGCCGGCGGGACCTCGCCGTTCTACTTCTGGTGGCTCGCCTGGGGCTCAGGCCCGGCGATATCCGAAGCATGACGTTCGACCAAATTGACTGGCAACGCGGCTGTCTGCGCGTCACGGGCAAAGCCGAGCGTGAGGCCGAACTGCCACTGCCTCAGGAGGTCGGCGACGCGATCCTCGCCTGGCTGGAGGGAGGGCGGCCTCCACTGGACGATCCGCATGTGTTCCTCTGTATGCGTGCGCCCTGGCGACCCTTCGCCACAGGGCGTGTCGTCAGCCAAACAGTCGCGCGTGCACTGCACCGGGCGGGCTTGCCGGAAACTCGTTCTAGAGGTGCAAACCTGCTTCGTCATTCGCTGGCGCGAAATCTGATCGAAGATGGCGCCACGCTGGAAACTGTCGCCACGCTTCTGCGGCACAAGAGCATCAACACCACATCGATCTACGCCAAGGCGGATGCAGGGCGGCTTGCCGAGATCGCGCAGCCGTGGCCGGGAGGTGCGTCATGATCGGCGATGCCGTAGACCGATACGTTGCCTTGATCCGCGCTGGCGGCGCCAGCTACCGCAGCGAGTCTCGCTACCTGGCCAAGTATGCAGCTTTCGCGCTCACGCGTGGCGAAACCCATGTCAGGATCCAGACCGTGCTGGAATGGACGCGTCGGGTCTCATCGGCCAGGCAGCGGCGCCGCCTCCTGTTGATTGTGCGCCGCTTCGCTCTGTCGGCGGCCGTGGAGGACGGTCGACATGAAGTGCCTCCAGTGGATCTGCTCCCCCGAGTGCCCCGAGTGCGATACAAGCCCTACATTTACAGCCCTGCGGAGATCGCATCGCTTCTGGCAGTCTCCGATGAGTGTGCCCCTGTCCGTTGCGCGGTTCCGGGGCAGTACCGGGTTCTGTTCGGCCTGATCGCCGCCACCGGACTGCGTCACGGCGAGGCGCTGGCGATCAATGTTGGCGACATCACCCCGGAGGGCTTAATGGTGCGGCCGATGAAACGCGCCGGCTGGCGGCTGCTGCCTCTTCATTCGACGGTTGAGACGAAACTAGCACAGCACCTGCGGAAACGGCTTCGCGTGCCGGTCGATACCGAAGCCCTCTTTGTGGGCAATCGCGGCGCGCGCTTGGACCAAGACACTTCCGGATACGTGTTCCACCGGATGCGGGCTCGCACGGGCCTTGCCGGCAAGGCGCATGGTGGCCGCAACCCGCGCGTCCACGACTTGCGCCACACCTTCGCGGTGCGATCGCTGGAAACGTGCGGTTCCGATGCACCGGCGATCGACCGGCACATGCTGGCGCTCAGCGCCTGGCTCGGCCACGGCTCAGTCGCCAACACGTACTGTTATCACGAGGGTACGGCGAAGCTGTTGGAACAGATCGCCAAGCGCACCGAAGCGTTCCACAGGGAGGACGCATCATGACCCCCCTTGCCCGACATGCCAGCATCTTCGTGTTCGACTACCTTCCCCGCGACAAGGGAGCCAGTCCCCATACGGTGGAGGCTTACTCGCAGGGGCTGTCGCTGCTGCTGCGCTTCGCCGCCGGCCGGCTGAAGTTGAAGCAACCATCGCAACTCGCTCTGGAACAGATCGATGCCGATCTGGTACTTGCCTTCCTGGAGGACATCGAGCAAAGGGGCGCATCGGTTAGCACGCGCAACGCCCGTCTGGCGGCCATCAAGGCGTTCTTCCGCTTCCTCGAATGGCGCGAGCCGAGCGTTCTGGCGCAGGCGGCGAAGATCGCTCTGATCCCGAAGAAAAAGGCGGACAAAAGCCTGGTCGTTTGGCTCACTCGGACCGAGATCCGGGCGCTGCTCGAGGCGCCCGACCCAAGGCGATGGGCCGGCACTCGCGATCGCGCCATGCTTCATCTGACCTACACCTGTGGCCTGCGAGTCAGCGAGCTGACCGCCCTGGCGCTCGCCGATTACGATCGCCGGACGCCGGCCAGCGTCAGGATCATGGGCAAGGGGCGGCGAGAGCGGCTTCTTCCCCTGTGGAAGGAGACGCGACTGGCTCTTGAAGCATGGCTTCGTCTGCGCGATCCCGACGGCGATCAGCAGCTGTTCCACAACCGCAGTGGACGAGGGCTGAGCCGGTGGGGCTTCAACGTCATTTTGGCGAAACACGTAAAAGCCGCGTCAATGGTGGAGACGAGCCTTGCAAACAAACGCGTTACGCCTCATACGCTTCGCCATAGCTGCGCAATGCATACGCTGCAGGCGAACAGCGGGGATGTACGCAAGGTCTCGGTCTGGCTTGGTCATGCAACCATCAAATCCACCGAGGTCTATCTTCACGCGGACCCGACAGAAAAGCTGGAGATACTCGATGGCGTTCGAGCACCGCGCCTGCGGCCCGGCCGCTTCCGGGCACCGGACAAGCTGGTCGCCATGCTCAGTGGTGCAAGCAAGGGGCGTCGGCCAATGGACTGACGAGGGAGCCGGACTCGTGTGGTAACGGTCAGACTGAAACCTGTCTGCGGCCGCATGCCGAAATCCCCTAGGGCACCAACGGCGATGTAAAAAGTTATGTGCAGTCAGACGGCGACAAGCTATTGAAAATCAGGAATATTTTAGCAGTAGCCAACATAACCCTGCACTCAACATCATCCAGACCTCAGAACGCCCGGGCCGACGACGAGGCGGCCAGGATCTCCGCCACGGTCCGGGCGGACAGGCCCAGGTCGGCGAGCAGCGATTCCGCGTCGGGCGGCGAAATCTCGGGCAGGGCGGGTTCGGACACCAGTGCGTCGGCGACCGATTCGGTTCGAGGCGGGGTGTTGAAGTCGAGGGGGATGCGGTCGGACTGCGAGTACGAATACAGGAACATTGGATTCTCCGGGGTCGGCGTGGAAATCCCCGGGACGGAAACTCTCTCTCCGCCCGGGGTGCTTGCCCCCGCCGGGCCGATCTCCAACGCCGTGCGCTGCGCGCGGCGGACCCTGCGCGCAATGCTTGCCGCACGCCGTGCTTTGTGACACCGTCGGCGGGTGGAAAGGCGTTATCCGAGATCGCGGCGAAGCGCCCGGTGTCCGGTCGGGAAGCCGTCGGCCTTGACCGAAGAATCGTGGCCGGCGCCGTCGCCGGACGGAACCTTCGACCTGGCGGGGTTCCTGTCCGGGCTTGACGACGGGAAGTTGAGGCATCTCCAGGAGGAAGTGCAGCGGGAGGCGCGCCGGCGAGGGTGGATGAGGAAATCACCGAAGCCCGCGAGTCGGGCGAAGCCGAGCCTTCGCCGGCGCGCGACCGGGCGGCGAAGTCCCCCGCGCGTGGAGTCGGCGATGACGAAGGGTCAGGAACGGCTGGCGCGGGCGGCGCTGGCGGCGGGCGCAAGTGCCGCGGCTGTGGCGAAGGAGCTGGGCATCGGCCGCACCCAGGTGGCGGGGCTGGCCAGGACGATGAAGACCGACCGGCCGCCGCGGTCCTGAATCAGTCGGCGACGACGGGCGCCGCCGACGGGCCGGCTGGCCGGTCAGCTCCAGCCCACCATGGCGTGCAACGGCGAGCGTTCCGGCACCAGCTCCACGTCGTCCAGGGACAACCCCTCGAAGCTGAGCGCCAGCACGGCGTCCTCCCAGCGGTCCCAGGTGCCGAGGGTATCGCCGGTAACCCTGTCGATGACGGCGCAGGCCGGGTCCCAGTCCGGGATGCCGCGCACGTGTTCGGAGCGCTCGTACGCGCGCTTCGCGCAGGCTTCGCACCTTGATGCGCCGAAGGAAGGGGCAATTCCGCAGTGCGTACAGATCCAGCGGTTTTTCCTGGCGGCGTAGCGGGTTCGGGCGGTGGCGCTCTTCGCCGGCCGGTACCGGGCCTCGGTCACGGTGCAGGGCCCGCATAGCGGCGCCCCGTCGAACGTCGGCGCCGAGCACCGGGTGCACAGCCCGGCAGCCCTGCGGGCAGCGTACGCTGCCCTGTCGGTCACGCGCCTCGAATCCAGGCACGGCTTGCAGCTCGATCCGCCCTCCACGGGCGGGCGATCGCCGCAACGGATGCAGAATCCGGCCTGCCGCCGATTCTCCTGGCGCTGCCGGCTTCTGCGCTTGGCCTGCAATCTTTTGGCGCCAGCGCTCCTGCCACCATAAGGCAGACCCTGGGAACGAGCCCGGGCGTATCGCTCGCGGTCGCGGCGGCGCTGGCCCTGGCGGCGGGCATGGCGCTGGCCAAGGGCATGGCGCTGAAGGACCTGATCGCGGGCTTTCACGACGGCATCA
>VYDF01000244.1 GCA_009843565.1 Acidimicrobiia bacterium
TCATTGAAAGCTGGGGATCCTGCGCGGGATAGAACCCGGCAAACGTAGCCGTGTAGCGGCTACGTCCCTCGTCGTCCTCATAGTTGCCGCCAGTCAGCACTTTCTGGCCGGTCCCGGTTTTGCCGGCAATTGAATAGCCCTCGACTTGGGCATTGCGTCCTGTTCCCTCCCGCACAACCGTGACCAGCATCTGGGTCATCTGCTCTGCCGTGCTCTCCGACACGACCCTCACCGGCTCGCCTCGCTCGATGGAAATCTCCTGGCCATCAGCCCCGACTGCTGATCGAACCAAGGTGGGCGGTACCCGCACCCCGCCGTTGGCCAGGGTGTTGTACACCATCAGCACCTGCAACGGGGTAGCCAGAATGCCCTGGCCCAGCGCGAAGCTGGCCACGTCGGTACCGCTCCAGCTCAGGAGTTGCGGGACCAATCCAGCCGACTCGCCTTTGAATCCCAGCCCGGTCTCCGATCCCAGCCCATACCGGGACAGGTAGGCAGCCAGCCGGGTGGAGCCCAGGACCAGCGCCCACTCTACGGTGCCGGTATTGGACGAACGGGCCAGGATCTCCTCCATGCTGTAGAGCACAGTCCCGTACTCGGTATGGTCGGTGAACAGTTGATCATAGAGCTGAAGCCAATGATTGACTTCGCGCACATGATGCGGTGCCCCTAGTCCCTCCTCGATCACCCCGGAGAGCACGACGCTCTTCATGACCGATCCCGGTTCGAATGCCCAAGTTACCGCCCGATTCTCACTGAGGGAGACCGGATTTCCCTCTTGGTCTCGACCCACCGAGGCCATGGCCAGAATCTCGCCTGTGTCGGGAACCATGATGATGACGGTGCCGCTAGCCGCATCGACCTCTTCAATCTGGCGCTTCAACGCCTGCTCAGCTTCAAATTGCAAGGAGCGATCGATGGTCATGTACAGATCGGCTCCCGACTGCGCTGGCTTGATATGACGGGCACCGGTGGGGATTGTGCGCCCATCCTGGCTGCTCTCCAACACCATCTCGCCAGGAATGCCGCCCAGGAATTCGTCGTATTGGTACTCAATGCCGCTGATGCCCGTTTGATCCACATCCACGATTCCGACCACAGCCCGCGCCAACCGGGTACCGGAGGGGTTGAACCGGGCGGACTCCTCCAATCGGAACACTCCTTTGATGCCGAGTTCGGCTACCGACTGGGCAATGTGATCGGGCACGGTCCGAGCCAGGTAGGCATGCTGGTCGGGCTCACTCAGCAGTTGAACCAGCCGATCCCTGTCCATCTTCAGCACTGGGGCAAGAGCAGCCGCGGCTGCCAACGGATCATCCACCTGACTGGGGTCGGCCCAGATCGTCCATTGGGGCACCGACAAAGC
This sequence comes from Acidimicrobiia bacterium, assembly GCA_009843565.1. GTDB lineage: Bacteria > Actinomycetota > Acidimicrobiia > Acidimicrobiales > Bin134 > Poriferisocius. Next base: position 1,367 of record VYDF01000244.1, read on the forward strand.
CAGCTCCACACCGTTTCGGTCAAATATCTGGCCGCGATCAGCGGTCAGCTTTACTTTCCGAGTCCGCTGCTGCTGCCCGTACTCCACAAAGGCGTCAGAGCGGAAGAGCTGAAGGTCGGCCAGCCGAATTCCCAGAACCACTGCCAGCAAGGCGAAAACCACCGCCATCGCCGTACCACGGCGACGCCGCGAGCTTCTACCGGCAACCCCCTCCGAGGAGCTCACCTCGCTCCACCCTCGTCCAATTCCAATGGAGACAGGTATGCCTGGCGATCAGGCAATTCCAATGGAGACAGGTATATCCGGCGATCCGGCTCCACCATCCCCAACCGATTCAGAGCCTCGGCCACTATGCGCTCGGGCGATTCGGCTCTGGCCACATTGAGCCGAAGCCTGTCGTTCACGGCCTGAACCTGCTCGATCTGCTCATTCAGGTTGTCGAGAGTGGCTTGCCGATCCACGATGATGGCGTGGAGGAGGGCGAGGGCGAACAAGGCGATTACCACAGTGATGGCCGCGGCCCAGCCCAGCGCGGGCATCAGTCGACGGCTCGGCCGCGGCGCGGCCCGGAGGTGTCGCCGAGGATGCTCGGCCGGTGTGGTCGGAGACGGTCGTGGGTGGTGTTGCGGGGCGACCATTAGCAGGCCCCTTCACCCTGGTCGGACCCCAGCTTGCAGAAGGCCCGAAAGCGGGCGCTGGAGGCCCGGGGGTTGTCGGCAATCTCCGCGGTGCTGGGCCGACGACTGCCCCGGGGCACCAATTCGATCGCGGGCGGGGCTTGGTCTGCCGCCCGAGGCAGTCCCCGAAAGCGAGATTCGTCGGCAAGTCCGGCTCGACGGTGGAGAACTTGTTTGACGATACGGTCTTCTCCGCTGTGATAACTGAGGATCACCCCTCGGCCTTCGGGTGCCATCCGATCGATGGCTGTCTCCAGGGCAGGCTCTATCTGGTTCAGCTCATCGTTGACCGCGATGCGGATTGCCTGAAAAGTCCGCTTGGCCGGGTGGCCTCCTCGGCGGCGGGCGGGAGCGGGAATGGCATCGCGAACTACTTCGGCCAGTGCAGAGGTGGAAGCGATCGGCCGAGCCGAACTGATGGCAGCGGCAATGCGGTTGGCGTAGCGCTCGTCGCCGTAGGACCGCAGGATTCCAGCCAGTTCGTCCGTCGACCATGTGTTGACCACCTGGTCGGCCGAAAGCTCCTGGGCGCAGTCCATCCTCATGTCCAGCGGTCCGTCTTGTCGATAGCTGAAGCCGCGCTCCGCCATGTCCAATTGGGGAGAGCTGACCCCGAAATCGAACAGCGACCCCACGATGCGAGAGACGCCCAGAGAATCCAGAACGTCGCCCAACTGGCCGAAGCTTGCGTGGCGGATCTTGGCCCCGCGGCCAGCTAAGAGGGTGGTGGCGGCCTCGACCGCGGAGGGGTCACGGTCGAGGCCTATTAGCGAGAGGTCAGGGCGGGCGTTCAAGAGCGCCCGAGCGTGACCTCCCCCGCCCACGGTGGCATCGAGAAATGCTCCCGACGGGACCGTGGACAGGTGCTCCACCACTTCTGTCACCATGACCGGGTGATGGACAAAGCGACGTTCGATCGCTGTCGGTGTCCCCCCGTTCATGGTTATTCACCTCCCTGACGATTCAGAACACGGACGGGTGAAGGGTCTTTTTTTGCGCCCGATGTGATCGGACGGCAAGAATGTCGCCCATCGGCAGTCCTCCGCCCGGCGACCGCACTCCGGGATTTCTCCCCGGTTGTGTCAGATGGCAAGCGGGCGGAGTAGGGGCCTTCCATCTCGTCGGACGGAGGACTGCCCATGAGCGCACCCTTATTCCCTTTGCATTTCGCTACCCGGTTGCTTTCTCCTTTCGTCAAAACCCATCACAGCCAGCGTCCGATGTCGTCGCTGCTCCGCTCGCTGAGAACCGATTCCCATTCGTCGGCGTCCCACACTTCGCCCCGGTTGAACACGCCAACCAGCACCACGTTCTTGTCCAGACCCAGCACCTCGCGTTTGGAGGCGGGGAGGTTCAGCCGACCCTGGGCATCCACTGTCGCCGGTTCCAGACTGGAAGAGAATCGGCGGAACTCATCGCCGGTGGCCTCTCCGGCCCGAACGGCCGCCTCGAGCCGTTCCAGAGCGCTGCGGGCCTCCTCGGCAGTCCAGATCCCGAGGCACTGCTTGTAGATGGCCACATATGCCCCTTCGGCCAGCACCGAGCGAAAGGCCGGCGGCAACGAAAGCCGGCCCTTGTCATCCAGGGATCGAGCGTGCTCACCGGTGAGCACGATTCCCCCCAATGGGTCTCGAGTAGTTCCCCTTCTCTCCCACTTCGCCCCACACTATCCCCCACTGCCCCACAAACGCAACTCAATGCTGCGAACCAGTAGGCCGAGGTACCACCGGGGCCCAGCAAGGGAAGATCCTCAGGCGGAAGACCCCTTGCGCTCTGCCTATCGAGGCAAACAGGAAATAAACGCGGAGTGAACCTGGTCGGGGTGAGCGTCAACTGGCCAGGCTGCGGTCAGAAGGGCGACTCGAAGCTGTTCAGATGACTCCGCCAGGCGAGTAAAGAATTCCTCGGGGGCCCAGCGGCGATACAAGAGGGTTTGGAATCGTGCGGTGGTCCGAGTGCGCCGCTGAGTGATGCCCACCGCCTTCGACCCGCTCACGAGCACCTCGCCTGGTCCACGGCTGGTGAAGCAGGCCAATCGCCCCCACGGGCCGGGTTCATAGCGGTCGAACACCTCCCCGTTCGCGACTCCCAGCGAAGCCAAGGTCGCGGCCCAGACTTCGCCGAGCCACAAGGGGGCCTGGTTCACATCGCTTTCCCAAAGCGGGTCGCTCCGGCCGATCACCACATCAATCCACACCGAGTCGTCTGGCGCCACCAGCACTGCGCCCCCTGCGCTGCGGCGCCGCACCACACCCGCTTCATGGGAAGCAGCAGCGTGGTCGGGCTGGGCCGAGCCCAGCACCAACGCAGTCTCATGCGGCGACATCAGCCAAGCCTCCCGATCGACATCGGGATCAGGGTTGAGGCCGTGCAGCTCTTCCACCGTTCCGCTCAAACGACGGATAGTCCATCCGCCGCCGGCACTCATGGGATTACGCGACGGACTCGGCCGTTGGGTCTAGATAGGGCAGCCAGTCGGATGGCACATGGCCAACGGCGGAGGCCACCCAGGCCGAGCGGGGCGGCTCGGCTGGCGGGCGCATCAGCCTCATCGGGGTCTCAGAGAGCAGCCGATCTCGCTTGGCCATGTTGCACCGCCGGCAGGCCGCGACCACGTTCTCCCAAGAGTGGGTGCCGCCCCGGCTACGGGGGCGGACATGGTCGATGGAGTCGGCGTGGCGTCCGCAGTACTGGCAGCGGTATCCGTCCCGGGCGAACACCCCTCGGCGGCTGAGACCGCCGGTGCGGAAGAACGGCACCTTGACGTAGTAGCGCAGCCGAACCACCGACGGTACAGGGAGGTCGAGGCGCTCAGAGCGGAATCGCTCGCCGGACTCAAGCACAACCTCCGCCTTCTCGGCCATGACCAGCACGAGGGCGCGCCGAGGCGAAACCACGCTCAATGGTTCGAATGATGCGTTGAGCACCAACGCCCGGCTCATGGGGGAAACCATAGTGAACCCACTGGCCTGCGTTGCGCGGATTACGGAGAACACTTTCCCGGAATGAAAGCCCGTAAGGGGCGGATCAATGCCGCTTTACCTGGTGGTGCGCTCCCAGGATCTGCACCATCGCAGGTAGGTGACCAGATCACCGGCGTGGGGTTGGGCGTCGGCATCGCCGTACATGGTGACCATTCTGAACTTCATGTATGCCGGATCGGGGGGGAGCCTCAACCGCCATCCAAGCCGAATCGCCGTCATCCAGAGGCCGGGATGCACGAGCAATTTTCCCAGCGATCGAGCCACTTCTCCAGGCTACGCGTTTCAACGCGAGACCAGTACGATGGGCGGATGGGAACACTTGCCGTAACCGGCGACCACGACGCCGACCAGCTCCTCATCGATGATCCGTTCGCGCTTCTGCTGGCCATGATGCTCGATCAGCAGGTCCCCATGGAGTGGGCAATCAAGTCACCCCTGCGTTTGAAGGAGCGGATTCCCGACGACTTCTCCGCCGAACGCCTCGCCGTGCTCGATCCCGAGAAGGCCGAGGTTGCGTTCAGGGAGAAGCCCGCTCTGCACCGGTTCCCCGGATCCATGGCCCGCCGGGCCCAAGACCTGGCCCGCCACATAGTGGACCACTACGACGGCGACGCAGCCCGAGTCTGGACCGAGGCCGCCACCGGCAAAGACCTCCTCAAGCGGCTCAAGGCCCTACCCGGCTACGGGGACGAGAAGGCCAAGATCTTCCTCGCCGTGCTGGCCAAGCGCTTCGATGTGACCCCCGAAGGCTGGGAAGCCGCCGCCAGCCCCTTCTCCGACCCCACCC
>VYDF01000206.1 GCA_009843565.1 Acidimicrobiia bacterium
CAGCAGGCCTGCTTCTTGGTGCCCGGCCTGCGGATCAGGCTGGAGGACAAGCGCCGGGGCAGCAGCAATGAGCCGGTGGACTTGATCTCCCACGGGGGGTTGGCCGACTTGGTGGGCCACCTGTCGGCGTCTGAGGCCGTCACCGAGGTCATCTCCATTCCCGGAGCGGAGGAATTCGAGGAGAAGGTCCCTGTGGACGGCGCCATGACCGTGGTGACCCGGCTGTGCCAAGTGGACATCGCCATGCGCTGGGTAAAGGGCTACGACGCCAAGGTGGTCACATTCGTCAACACCATCCCCACCCCCCATGGGGGTACCCATCTGACCGGTTTCGAGAGGGCCTTGACCCGAGCAGTGAACGACAGCCTGCTGGCCGACTCCAAGAAACTGGCCCGCCTAGCCAAACAGGGCAACGACCGGGCTCAGCGGGAAGACGTGCAGGAGGGCCTGGTGGCCGCAGTCAAGGTCACCCTGCCCGAGCCGCAGTTCCGAGGCCAGACCAAGCAGGAGCTGGGCACGCCGCCGGTGCAGTCCATCGTCTACAACGTGCTCAAAGACGGGCTGGAGAGCTGGTTCCAGACCGGCCCCAAGAGCCACGTCAGCGCTCTTCAGTCGAAGATCGCCGACGCGGTGGTGAACCGGGTGTCGGCCCGGCAGACCCTGGAGAACAAGCGCCGGGCCGCTTCGCTGGGCTCCACGGGCATGCCCGACAAGCTGGCCGACTGCCGGGTTCACGGCCCGGAATCCGAGCTGATCCTGGTGGAGGGCGACTCGGCTGCCGGCCCGGCCAAGGCGGGGCGCAACGCCGAGACCATGGCCATCCTGCCCTTGCGGGGAAAGGTGGTGAACGCGGTCAAGTCATCGGTGAAGCAGGTGCTGGACAACGCCGAGGCCCAGGCTCTGTTCACCGCCATGGGGGCGGGCTCCGGCGACGACTTCGACATGGCCAAAGCCCGGTACGGGCGCATTGTGATCCTCTGCGATGCCGATGTGGACGGCAGCCATATCCGCTGTCTGCTGCTCACCTTGATCCACCGCTTCATGCGCCCGATGCTGGAAGCGGGAAGGGTGTACGCCGCCCAGCCCCCTCTGTACACGGCCAAGGTGGGCGACCAAACCCACCGGGCCTGGTCGGATGCCGAGCGGGACGAGAAAACTGCCGAGCTGGCCAAGGGGAACCGCAAGGCTGAGAACATCCGGTGGTCCCGCTTCAAAGGACTGGGCGAGATGGACACCGACGAATTGGCCGAATGCGCGCTCGACCCCGATACCCGCACGCTGCGCCAGCTCACCCTCGACGACGTCAAGAAGGCCGAGGAGATGTTCGAGACCCTGATGGGCTCCGACGTGAGCCGCCGCAAGGACTTCCTCATCGCCCACAGCGAGCTGGTGGACCGCGACGCCCTCGACTACTGAACGCGAGAAGGGAAATCAGGTAAACAGGCATGACCATGACAGAACCCGCCGAACAAGCCGAAGAGCCCGTGGGCGACAAGCTCATGGAGATTCCTGAGCGCTACATTCCCAAACACCTGTCGCCCTCCAGTGCGTCGTCCTATCGGGAATGCGCCCGGCGTTGGAAGTTCCGCTATGTCGACCGCCTACCCGACCCGCCGGGAGAGGCCGCGGTTACCGGCACCTTCGCCCACATGGTGCTGGAGAAGCTGATGCAAGAACCGGTAGAAGACCGCACAGTGGACCGGGCCAAGAAGCTGGCCCGCGAGCTGTGGCCCAAGATGGAGAACCACCCCGACTACCGGGGACTCGAACTCAACGAGCGAGGTGGCCTGGACTTTCGCATCAACGGCTGGAAGGCCATCAATGGACTGTGGGATCTGGAGGATCCCCGCGAGGTGAAGGTCGCCTCCACCGAGCAGGACGTGAGGGTGGAGATCAACGGGGTTCCGTTCCGAGGCATCATCGACCGGGTCGACCAGACCGATGATGGGCTGGTGATCACCGATTACAAATCGGGCAAGGCCCCCTCGGAGCGGTTCTCATCCAACTACGCCACCCAGATGCTGCTGTACGCGGCGGCGCTCACCGAGCTGGAGGGCTGCAAGCCGGCCAAGGCGCAGCTGCTGTATCTGGGCCAGAAGGTGGTGGAGGTGGAGATCACCGACGAGAACCTCGCTGAGGCGGTGGACGACCTACGCACCACCTGGCTGGCCATCATGGAAAGCTGCATCTCCCAAGAGTTCGAAGCCTCTGCCGGCCCGCTGTGCGGCTGGTGCCCGTTCGTGGCCCAGTGCCCCGAGGGCACCGCCGAGGTGCTCCACCGCGACAAGATCGGCAAGCTGCGATCCGATGCTCCGGCCCTGGAGCGCATCGCCCAAGCCAAAAAGGGCTAAAGACTAGATCCGGGGCAGCCGCGTTCCGGCCAGACGGCCCATGGCCGGTCGCATGAGCGCCTCCTGGCGTTGGGTGGCTCGGGCCCAATAGCGGGCGGCCTCGGCGTCGTCACCCATGTCGAAGCGGTCCCGGTCGGCTCGGTCTTGATCGGCCAGTGTTGGACCAATGCGGTCCGCCATGTCCAGGTACCGCACCAGCCGGGCCACGGACTTCGCCCTGGCCGCGGCATACCCCTCCAACGCAGGGGTGATCACAGTGCGCAGATCATCGAGCACGGCCTCAAAGACTGCGCTGGTCTCAGTTTCGGTCGGCTCGGGTACTTCGATTGGCTCGGGTTCCACTCCGATGACTTCGCACAACAGCTCGGCGGTCACCCGGCGGTGGAGGGTGGAGAACAACATGCCCATGCCCAAGTCGCCGCCGGCCGCTCCGGTCACCCCTAGTCCGATCAGATTGCGAACTTGGCAGGCCAGCTGCCAGTAGCGCACCCTCCTGGCGTCCACCGGGCCGTCATACCACCCGAATGCGGTGTCGATGTCCACGAACGGAGTGAGCATGGCCCTCACCGTGATCCAAGCCAGGTCCTCCATGGGATCGCCCACGTGGGCCAGTTCCCAATCGCACAACCCGGTCACCCGGCGACCGTCGTGCAGCACGTTGCCCGGCCCCAGGTCGCCATGGACCAACACTGCTCGTTCGGGCGGTCCGGGCGCCATCTCGGCCAGTTGGCGCAAACCCAGGTCGATAAGCGGATCGGGCTCGGGGCAGTGCTCCCGATAGAGCTGATCCCACAATGCCAGGTCGTCATGGGCCAGATCGGCCGGTGGCGTCAGAGCATGGAGGGCGTTGACCTGCTCCATGAATTCCCTCGCCAAACCAGGATCGTCCAGCGGGCCCGGAGTTCCCTCAACGAAGTCCAGCAGCAGCGCCCGTCCGTCGGGGCTGACGCCTCGAAATCCAGCGGCCCGTACCGGCTCGTCGTTCAACCAGCGATACACGCCGGCCTCTCGGCTCAGGTTGTAACCCACCGCTGACAGAGCCGATGTTCCCGCGTCCATCCGCAAGAACTGCCGGCCCCCGTCTTCCAGCGTCACCACCCACGCCTGGCGGGAGGCACCCCCGGGAATTCGGGTAGCGTCCGCAACCCGTTGGCCACAGCACTCCTCCACCCACTTCAACAGCTCGGGTTCCAGCCCGCTCACCCAACCAGGCTAAGCCCCTCCGCCACCCGCTGCGCATTAGGCGTCTACGCTCAGCACCTCGTGTTTCCCCCGGGTTTCTTTGATCGGGCTGATCCCAGCCCCGACCATTTCTTCTACGCACCGCCCCGCTTGGTCACCCACATTGACGACCAAGCCATCGCCGCAGTCGGCGTTCTCTACCAAGAGTTGGGGATGACCGGAGAGGTACTGGATCTAATGTCGTCGTGGATCTCGCATTTCACCGACCCACCAGAGCGGCTCGTGGCCCTCGGAATGAACCAAGTCGAGTTAGCCGCTAACCCCCAGGCCCACGAGTGGCTGATTCACGACCTCAACCACACCCCCCGCCTGCCCTTTGACGACAACTCCTTCGACGCCGTTACTTGCTGTGTCTCCGTTGACTACCTGACCCAGCCAATCGAGGTGTTCACCGATGTGGCCCGGGTGCTGCGCCCTGGTGGCCTGTTTGTGGTCACGTTCTCCAATCGCTGCTTCCCCACCAAGGCCATCCGAGGCTGGCTCTACTCCGACGACGCCAGCCACCTAGAGATCGTCAAACGCTACTTCGAGGCCGCCGACGGATGGGCCGAGCCGGTAACCAAGCAATGCATCCCGCCGGGCATCCCCGGCGACCCCCTCTACGCCGTCTACGCCACCGCGCTCTGAGCATTCATGGATACAGTCCTCTGATCATCCAACCATGTGGTCGGCCAGCGGCGCGGCAAGTCTCACTGCGTCGGACATCTTGTCACATATCTGATGGAGAATTTGTACTACAACTAATCGATAACTTGTAATATAGTAGCTGGACAGACGGTAATCTCCATTGGGAGGAGCCATGGCTCAGAACCCAGACGCCTATTCCACAAGAGTTGTCGACGCCGAGCTCAGCGAACTGCTGGCCGACCTGAGCGCCGTCAGCCTGGACGGTCCCCGCGGCGTGGGAAAGACCACTACCGCACTCCAGAGGGCCGACACGGTGTTCCAGCTAGACGACCCCACCGTGCTCGAAGCTCTCGCCGCCGATCCCCAGCGACTGGCCAGCACACCGGGATTGACGGTGATCGACGAGTGGCAGCGCTACCCCCCCTCGTGGGATGTCATTCGACGCGCTGTCGACGCCGACCGCCGCCCGGGCAGATTCATCCTCACCGGGTCGGCATCGCCTTCCACTCGCCCAACCCATTCCGGGGCCGGCCGCATCATCAGCGTCCGGATGCGTCCAATGTCTCTCGTCGAGCGATGGTGGACACCGGTATTCCAGACCCCGACCGTGAGCCTGTCGTCATTGCTCGCCGGCTCGCGTCCCGACATCAGCGGCGACACCCAGGCAGGACTGGGTGACTATGTGGAGGCAATCACCACCGGGGGGTTTCCTGGCATGCCGCACGAGACTCGCCGAGGCAACCGAGCCGCCCTCAACGGTTACGTGAGTCGAATCATCGACACCGATTTTGCCGATGCCGGGCGATCGATCCGCAATCCGGGGGCGCTCAGGCGGTGGATGACCGCCTACGCCGCAGCTTCCTCCACCACCGCCTCCTACGAAGTCATCCGCGATGCCGCCACCAGTGGGCAGGGTGACAAACCCAGCCGACAGTCCACTGCTCCCTACAGCGAAACCCTTGAGCGGCTTTGGGTGCTCGACCCGGTCCCAGCCTGGATGCCCACCCGGAACCGCCTGGCCAAGCTAACCAGCGGGCCGAAGCACCAACTGGCCGATCCCGCACTGGCGGTGGCCCTCTTGGGTATCAGCGCCGACGCCCTCCTCGACGGTCAAACCGCGGGGCCGCCCATCGCCCGCGACGGCTCGCTGCTCGGCCATCTGTTCGAATCGCTCGTGGCCCTCAACCTTCGGGTGTACGCCCAAGCCGCAGAGGCCTCGGTAGGCCACTTCCGCAAGCAGGGGAACACCCGGGAGATCGACTTCATTGTGGTCCGACCCGACGACCGGGTTGTCGCCATCGAGACCAAGCTCTCCCAGACGGTTAGCAGCAAAGACGTGCGCCATCTCCATTGGCTGCGCGACGAGATCGGCGACGACCTCCTTGATGCGGCCATCATCACCACTGGACCAACCGCCTACCGCCGCAACGACGGCATCGCCGTGGTCCCCGCAGCCCTCCTCGGCCCCTG
>VYDF01000010.1 GCA_009843565.1 Acidimicrobiia bacterium
GGCGATGCGGTTGAGCGCTTGGGCGGCAAGATTGTCGAGGGCACGGCCGCCACCGTCATAGAACCCGGCCGAGTCACCACCGACCAGGGAGTCGTCAAGGCCGAGGTCGTGGTACGAGCCTTGGAGGGCTACACCGGCACGTTGGAGGGGGACCGCCGGACATTGGCCCCGCTGTACTCGCTGATGGTGGCTACCGAGCCCATCGACGATGTGCTCTGGGAAGAGATCGGATTGGGCCACCGGCAGACGTTTACCGATGACCGGTTCATGGTCATCTACGGACAGCGGACGGCCGACGGCCGGATTGCCTTCGGAGGGCGGGGAGCGCCCTACAACTTCGGCTCCAGGATCGTTAGCTCGGTCGAGCAGCGATCCCGTACCCACAACCGCATCGTCAAGTCGCTGGTCGAGCTATTGCCCATGCTCTCTGATGTGGCCATCACCCACCGTTGGGGAGGTGTCCTCGGCGTGCCCCGCGACTGGTTCCCCTCGGTCGGATTCGATCGCGACCGCGGCATGGCCTGGGGCGGTGGCTATGTCGGCGAGGGGGTGGCTGCCGCCAACCTGGCCGGGCGGACCCTGGCCGAGCTGATCACCGAGACCGAATCTCCCCGCACCGACCTGCCCTGGGTGGGACACCGGTCCCGGCGATGGGAGCCCGAGCCTCTGAGGTGGCTGGGCATCAACGGAGCGCTGAGGATCATGGGCATCGCCGACCATTCCGAGGCACTAACCGGCAGGAGATCCCGGCTCGCCCGGATGATGCAGCGGGTGTTGAGCTGAATGGTGGGTAGCTAGGAAGGGCTGACCAGGTCGTAGGTCTCCGCGGCTACCGCGAGGATCTCCTCCCGATCGGCTTCCAGAATGAACCCGTCGGCGATGGTCTGGTCGAGACTGGCGGTGAAAGCGGCCAAGTAGTCGTCGCGGCCTCCTGGATAGAGGCGGGCAATTGCCCCCGGTTCTAGGGGCGCAGTGGTGCCGAACAGGAAGGCAAAACCCTCTCCCTCCTGCCCTTCTCCGGACAGCATTCGGAGGGGAACGTCGACCCACGGGTTGCGGATGCCGCCAAGGGCATTGCTGAGCTCGTCCCGTCGGCAGGCTCTGCCGCCATCGCCCAACTCCAATCGGCGGGCAGCGGGCGGTGGCTCTCCGCCACCCGCCCAGCGGTCAAGGTGCTCAAGAGCAGCTTGGGCCACGTAGTGCTGATGAGGCGCGGAGTTGATGGGCTTGTCCACGGTCATGATCACCAACTCCGTGATCGGCTCCAGCATTCGGGCCATCTCCGAGGGTTCCAGTTGACCGCCATCAGCTCGAGAAGCCACCAGCAGATAGGTATCGGCGTGGGCGGCACCGGGCAATTCCCAAACCCGGACGATTTCGCTGTCGGGTTGCTCGATCGCCCCGTTGCGCAACACGGTCACGTCGGTCTCGCTGCTCAACAGCAGCACCGGTACCCGGGCGTCGGCGCGAATTTGCTCAGGGCAGTCGGTCATGACGTCGTACCGCTCGTCGAGCACCCGAGGGCCGAAGATGCCGTGCAACTCAGCCCGCACTCCGGGGCGGCCGTGAAGGAAGAAGCCGTCGAATGTCAGCACCAGCGGATCGATGGCGTTTATGTAGGTGGCCAGAAACGCCGCCGACTGCGACTCGCCTGCCGCTAGCAGCCGTGTTGGTACTAGATCGCCCAGCAGTGGCGAGCCGCCTTGGCGCAGGGCTTGGCCCACCAGGGTGAAGATGTCGTAGCTGAAGGCGTCGCCAGGATGGGACAGATGGCCATAGCGCTGCGGCTTGTACAGCTTGAGATGGATGCCCTCGGCGATGCCGCCGCCGTCGATGCCGGCCTTTTGAGCCGAAACCCCCACCCAGGCGTGCCCCATTCGGATGATGTGGCGGTGCAGATAGTCCCAGTCGGGGGAGGCGTCGATGCCCCCAGACACATTCAGCCACTCCACCACCACCGTTCCGCTGAAATCAGCGGCGTCCGTTGGGCGACGCACCAGCAACCGGGTGATGAACGGAGCAGAATCGTCGGGCTCGGCGGCAATCTGCCCGTTTCGAGGACGCTCTCCGGCCGCTTGGTAGGAATGCGCCTGGCCCCGGGCCTCGAACTCGGCCTCCAAATAGCCGAGCTGGGCTAAGTCGTAGCTTCGAGGTATGAGAACAGGCGGAGTGCCGGGCAACTCCTCTATTTCAACTGGAGTGACCACCGCGGCCTATTCCTGCTCAGTGCTGTGGACATCAGAGGAGAACTCATTGGCCACCTCGGGCTCGGGAGATCGCAGCAGCAGCGACTCGATCCCGAAGGTGGGGGCGGCGAACAGTGCCGCGAAGCAAGAGACCAGTCCGTGGGCCACTTCATGGCCGTTCATGATTCCGGTGCGGAACCCTTGGCGCTGCCAGTGGGGGATGGCCGCTTCGAATGCCTCTGGGGTGAATGAATTTGCGAATTCGGTGGGCATGGTGGGCCCCAAGATGACGGTGACGAATCGGCGAGTCCCCAGTGTCTCAGTGCGCCAACCCTCCATGGTCGCCTCTAGGGCTCGCTTGGAGGCGGCATAGGGGACCAGCGAGTGACGGGGCATCTCGGTGGAGTCGGAAGACACCGCGGCCACCACTGCATCCTCGCTGAGATGGGGCAGGGCGGCCTTGATTATCAGGTTCGGCCCGAACGTGTTGACTCCGAACACCGACTGCCAGTCCTCCTGAGATAACTCGGCCATCGGCGCCATGGGCGACATGCCCGAGGTATAGACGATGCCGTCGAGGCCACCGAGCGCGTCAACGGCATCAGTTACCCCCTGCTCGATGCTGGTTGGGTCGAGTGCGTCGATGACCACCACATGGCCCCCTCCGGCTTCGGCTACCGCTTCGTCCAGCAAGTCGCGGCGGCGGGCGGCGAACGCAACGTGGGCGCCATTGCGCTGAAGCTCGATGGCGGTTGCTCGGCCCAGGCCCGACGAGGCCCCTACCACCAGGATCTTGCGCTCACTCAGGGCTTCCATCTGTTCCTCCTTCACCAAGGGCACCCGTCAGCCAGTCCTGCCAAAGGGGTCCATCCCGCTCGGCGGCCTCGGCCCCGTCGGCTCCGTAGAGGTACAACCACACCGACGCCCCGGCGTGCTCGCCAAATGACTCCACCGCTACAAAGGCGGTGCCCGGTGCGGGCTCATCAAGCAGAAGGGCAATCCGGTACGGTCCGGCTTCCACCACCGTGCCGGCCAGCGGGGGAGCATCGGGCGAGTCGGCTTCGATCCCCTCGCCCACCTTCGGGGCCGACGAGATACCCAGTGCAGTTGTGAGCTCGGCCCATTGCTCATCACGGGAGTTGGTTCCCATGGCGGTGGGCAGCACCGAGAAGGCCGTCTGTCCTCCGAAGTGCTCCAAGTGCAGCCCGAGGTTGGACATGAACAGTCCCCAGCCCTCCACCATGGCGTCATATTGGGCGTCCCACTCGTTGCCTTCGCCGAATCCGGAGTTCACCAGCCGCACCACACACCGGTCTTCGCCTGCGGGCTCCACCGTCCATTCGAACTCCAGTCCGTCCACGCCCTCACCGCCGTCGAAGCAAATTCGCCGAGGCGGCTCCCACACCGCCACCCGACCGGGAATCTGCATCTCCGGCCCTGGTCCAAACGAAGCCATGGCCGCACCCCCGGCTCGTTCCTCCACCGTATGGGGCACGTACCACGAGGAGATTCCCGGCCCCGTGGCCACCGCCCGCCACACCTCCTCGGGCGTGCCCGCTACCCCTATTTCCAACTCAATCGACCGCTCTTCAGCCATGACCCAAACCCTAGACACTTGGGCCGAGAATGGCTTAGGTCGACCTGGCTACTGCCCACAGAATCGACCGTTGGTAGATTTCTGGCGATGGGGTTGACGGAGGCGCAGCGAGCGAGTTGGGAGGAGAACGGGTTCTTCATTGAGCGGGGGTTCGCCGACCGGGCGGTCACCGACGCCATGATCGACCGGATAATCGAGATTGCCCGGGCCGACGTGGCTGGCGAGCAACGTTCCGATCTGTTCATCACCCCGGACAAGACGAAGGAGAACCCCCCCACTCCGGAGGTTGGAGTCTCCAAGATCTTCCGGGTCATGCGGGCCGAGCCGGTGTTCCACCAGTTCGCCACCGACCCCCGGCTGCTGTCGATGGTGGGCGATCTCATCGGTCCCGACGTGGACTGTTTCTTGTCCCAGTTCATATTCAAACACCCCGGCACCCTGGGCCAGCCCTGGCACCAGGACGACTACTACTTTCGGATGACCCCCCTTCCCCAGGTGGGGGTGTGGCTGGCCTGCACCGCTGCCACCCCGGAAAACGGGCCGCTGTGGATCGTTCCCGGCTCCCATACCGAGCCGATACACGACGCCGTGCCCGACACCCGGGAAGGCGCCGGTTTGGCCTACGTCGAGATCGTCGACGCAGCCACCGACAATGAGCAGGTGGTCCTCATGGAGCCGGGCGACCTGCTGGTATTCCACTCCCACCTGCGGCATCGGTCGACCGACAACCTCACCGATGGGATGCGAGCGGCCATGGTGTACCACTACGCCGCGGCTGGCTCAGAGGGATTCCTCGCCTTCAACCAAGATTGGACCGAAGTGCTGCGGGATGGTCAACCGGTGCAGGCTTCCACCGACCCGGTGCCCATCGAGTTCTGAGCGCCAGGCGCGATCAACCGACGGGCGTGCGGCGGGCTCGGGACGCGAACGCCGCGGTCACCGCGTCGTAGGCCGGCTTCGGATGGCCCTCTCGGTCGAACAGCAGGGGGGCTCGATCGGGCCCGAAATGCTCGTCGACCCACGAATGGGCGTCGCTCACTCCCCAGAATGTGACCTCCTGGCAGGCGTCGACCGACAGCGCGGCGTCGACTAGCTCCCCGTAGATCCGGCCCTGCACATCGAGACGATCTGGGTCGGTCGGATGGGCCAAGACGTCCATCTCAGTGACGGCCACCTCCAGCCCCATGTCGGCGAAGGTGGTCACCCCTCGGTAGAGCTGTTCGGGATCGGGAGGACCCGGGGAGAAGTCGGGATAGAGCTGATGGCCCTGGATCCCGATGCCGTGGAGGGGCAGACCCCGCTCAACCAGGTCGGCCACGATCCGGGTGAACAGATCGTGCTTGTCGGGGATCACCTCGGTATGGGTCTCGTTGATCCACAGCTCGATGGAGGAATCAGCTTCGTGGGCCTCGGTCAGCACGTCGGCCAAGTAGTCCTCGCCCAGCAGGGAGCGCCAGACAGAGTCGGCGGGGCGGCCCTCCAGCCAGTGCAGCGGCTCATTGACCACATCCACTCGGGTCACTGAGCCTGCCCAATGGGAGAACAGCTCATGGACGTGGTTGACAAGGTGTTGGCGAAGCGCGCCCGCGTCGGCGCATTCGGTGATGTAGTCGGGCGTGCCCCAGTGGGGCCAAACCACGGTGTGGCCGCGCACTTGCATCTGGTGAGCGGCCGCAAATGCAACCAGCTCGTCGCTGGCCTCCCAGTCCCAGCGGTCGGGCTCGGGATGAATCCACAACCACTTCATGGCTCGCTCCGCAGTGACCGAGTTGAACTCGTCGGCCAACAGCGACCGGTAGTGCTCGTCACCGGAGCCGAAGACCTGGTCGTTGACCGCAGCCCCGACCCTGACACCGCCAGCGGCGGCCAGATCC
>VYDF01000091.1 GCA_009843565.1 Acidimicrobiia bacterium
GGCCGAGGCGTACCACATCACGACGCGTTCCCCCTCCTTGATCTGCTTGCCCCCTAGTTCGTAGCTGCCAACGGCGGTTCGATACATGTGCTGGGACGGGGAGGTGAACCGGAGAATCTCGTCAGCGGCAATATCGAGCCAGTCATCGTCTCCGGCGTTCTCGCATAGGAGACTCCACTGATCAGGACGCCGCAGCAATTCGAGCACGCCAGCGCTGATCGCGTTTCGAGTGGTCTCGTTCCCCGCCACCACCAGTAACAGCGCAAAGGCGTCGAACTCTGCTTCGGTGAGGCTGGTCGGCTGCCCGTCGTCGCCCTCAACCTCAGCTCGGGCCAAGATCGACAAGATGTCGTCCTTTGGCTCTGTCCGTCGGTCAACCCCCAGAGCGTGGGCATAGCCGAAGAGCTCAAATGCGGCCTGCATGCTGTCTTCATTGGGATGGGACGGGTCTTCGAGCTTCCGGATGCGCTCCGACCAGTCGAAGAGCTGGGCCCGCTCCTCCTGGGGCATACCCATGATCTCGGCGATGGCTTGGAGCGGCAGTTCCGCGGCCACGTCGGGCACCAGATCACATGCGCCCATCTCCGCGACCCGGTCCACGATCGACACCGTGCGCTGGTGAAGCTCTTCTTCGAGCAGGCGCATCGTTCGAGGCGTAAAGCCGCGATTCACCAAGCGTCGATATCGAGTGTGCTGGGGCGGGTCGGTCATCATCATCATCACGCCGCGGGGATCGACCCCTTGTTCGGCCATCACCAGGTCGACTCGGGAGACACCCCCGCGTTGGCTGGAGAAGACATCCGGTTGTCGGCTCACCTCGGTCACATCGGCATGGCGGGTGACCGACCATTGGCCCTGGCCGTCTTCGTCGACATGCCAATGCACCGGGTCGGTGCGACGAAGCTCTCCAAAAATGTCGTGCTGCCTACCGGCCACAAAATCCTCCACGGTGAGGATTGGCTCTTCAACAACGGAATCTCGCTGAGTATTCACTTAGCCAGTTTCTTCCATAGATTCTTTGATGTCAATCAAACGAGACCCAATGAGGGAGACTCATCTCGTGGCCGAGAGCAGCAGGAGTCAGCGTCAAGACCAAGCCGACACCACGCGGCGCATCATCCTCGAAGCTGCGCTCCAGCTCTTCTCCCAACAGGGGTATGGGTCGACCTCCACCCGACAGATCGCGGTGGAAGCAGGCGTCTCTGAGGGGCTCATCTTTCATCACTTCGAAACCAAGGCTCAGCTATTCCGGGCCATTCCCGAACAGCGAGGACGGCTTCCCCGGGAGTTGCACGACCTGCTTTTGGCAATGTCAGACCGACCGTTGGACGAGGTAATGGCCTCGCTGGTCGATCGGTTTGTGGGGATGCTCGCCCAAGAGATGGATCTCGTACGAGTGGTGTTGAGCGAGTCGGCCACTGATTCGGACGTGGGCAATGTGTTCCGCGACCTGCTCTTGGGCTTTGAAGCCGACCTGGCTTCCTACCTCATCGGTCGACAGGAGGCCGGAGAGATGAGCACCGCAGTACCTGCCTCCAGCGCGGCCCGCGCCCTCATCGGCGCGCTGTTCTATTTCGTTCTGATTAGCCGAGACAAACAGCACCAAGACTTGGTTGAGCGGGCCCGACGCCACGCCAACGAAGTCCTCGCCGTTTGGCTGGACGGGGTCCGCCGCTGAGCAATCAGCCCGGTGGCTGGATGTGGGCTTCCACTCGGTTGGCAGTCTCGTCGATCCAGCCCTTTGAGTTGGCGTAGGCCAGCATGCCGTCGAATTGGGCCTGCCACTCGGCGTCGGCGGTGTCGCCGGCTAGTTCTTGCACGAAGGCGATGTCGATCCACAGGTGGTTGTCCCGCTCCGAGGCTGTGGCCCGCCCGTCGAAGGCGGCCACTGCGGCGGCAATGTCGCCGTCTATTGCTACGTGAAACTCCCGGAAGTTGCCTGAGTCTTCGAGGGTGATCGTGTCGGCAATAGCGATGAACATGCCCTCAGCTTGATGCTTGGCGGTGGCGGGTGTCGATCCGAGCGCTGAACGGCAGCGATAGCAATGCGGTGACCACCACCATGCCCATGAGCAGGTCGATGGCCTCGGAGGCCGAGGCTGCGGTGGTGGCGAAGGTGAGGCCGAGGGCCACGCCGATGGTGGTGGACACCCGCTGAGCGGTGAAGTTGATGCCGGTGGCCAGGGAGTGCTGGTGAGGTGGCACGTCGTGGACTGCGGCGGCAATCAGAGACGGGAAGACCATGCCGGTGGACATGCCGATCACGGCCATGCCGATGACGAACGCCGCCACATTGGGCTCTTCTCCCAGCACAACCCAGAGCGCAACGGTGGTGCCGACGTAGATCGCGGTGCCGGGGAGAATGAACATGCGATGGCCGGTGCGATGGGCGATCCGGCCGATGAGCACGCCGACCAAACCGGCGAACAGCGCCAGCGGCGCAATGGCAAACCCGCCCTCGATGGGTGTCCACCCCCACGACCGGATGATGATCACGGTGAAGCCGAAGAACATCCCAAACCATGACGACGCGAAGATCAGCATGGCCAGATTGCTCCGGCGGACGTTGGGAATGCGGAACATTCGCAGCTCCACCAGCGGATTGGGGTGATGCAGCGACCTCTGCACGAACACCCCGAACATGGCCAGACCCCCGAGAATGCTGCCGGCCACCTTCCAGTCGAGCCATCCCCACGGATCGCTCTGCACGATGCCCAGAGTGACCAGGGCGGTGGCTACCGCCACCATCACGCCTCCCACCGGATCGGGCAGAGCTCGATTCTCGGCGCTGCGCGATTCGCCATAGACCAGGGGCACCGCCACCAATACGAAGAGGCAGAACGGGACATTCAGCCAGAACATCCACTCCCACCCCTGCCACTCGATCATCAGGCCGCCCACCGGGGGGCCGATTGCCGATGACGTGCCGCCCGCCACCGCCCAGATGCCGATGGCCAGCGGCATCCGATTGGCCGGCATAGTGGCCAGCAGCAGAGCCACCGCCGCGGTGTTGATGATCGAGGAGGCCACCGCCAGCACCGCCCGCGCCCCGATCAGCACTCCCACCGAGGGGGACAGCCCGCCCACCACTGAGCCGGCTAGGAACAGCATCGTGCCGAACAGCAGCATTCGGCGGCGGCCCAGTCGGTCGGCCAGCGCCCCAGCGGGAACCAAAGTGGCTGCCCCGACGATGGTGAAGATATTGGTGACCCAAGACAGGGTCGGATCGGAGGTGCCGGGAAAGGCCTCTCCCAGTGCTGGATACCCCACCGTCATGATCGACAGGCCGATGCCGGTGAGCGAGGCGGCAGTGACCAGCGCGGTCAGCCCTATCGCCGGATGGCGGGTGATCGGTTGGGGAGCAGCCGCTGCGGTCATTTAGTTTTGAGGTGGGCCGTGTTCCATGACACGACCGGCCACGCTAGACGAGGTAGGCACCATGAGCAGTGAGAGCACAGGCGGCACGGTCACCGAAGCGCTCGGTGGCGACATCTTGGTGGCCCAAGACGGCGGGGTGCTCACCCTCACCCTGAACCGGCCCGACGCCCACAACGCCATCACCCCCGACCAGCGGAACTTCCTGGCCGACGAATTCGCCCGCATCAGCGAAGACCTGTCGGTGCGGGCGGTGATCTTCACCGCCACCGGCAAGGGCTTCTGCACCGGGGCCGACCTGCGGGTGGCCCGGCCCGACCAGGTACGGCCACCAGGAGCCCCCGACCGGGCCATCATGGAAGTGGCTCGGGGCATCAAGGTCGGGGCCCAGAAGCTGATATCGGCCATCTTGGACTGCGAGAAGCCGGTGATCGCCGCGGTCAACGGCACCGCCGCGGGCATGGGCGTCCACATGGCGGTGGCCTGCGATTTAGTCGTTGCCGCCGAGGGGGTCCGGTTTATCGAGGTGTTCGTGCGCCGGGGCCTGGTGCCCGATGCCGGCGGGGTGTACCTATTGCCCCGGCTGATCGGCCCGCAGAAGGCCAAGGAGCTGATGTTCTTCGGCGACGACGTGAGTGCGGCCGACGCGGCCGACATGGGCCTGATCAATCGGGTGGTGCCTCCCGACGAGCTCATGCCCACCGCTCGGGCTTGGGCCGAGCGGTTGGCCGCCCAGCCCACCAAGAGCCTGACCATGAGCAAGCTGCTGGTGAATCGCAGCTTCGAGACCAGCCGCCAGACCATGTTCGAGATGGAGTCTTGGGCCCAAGAGATCCTGATGGCCGGCGAGGACGCCGATGAGGGGGTCCAAGCCTTCAAGGAGCGGCGGGACCCGAACTGGAAAGGGTGGTAACGGCTACCCGGCCAAGGCCCGGCCGATGGCCGCCAACTGGCTGCTGCCGCCGCCAAAGGTGTTCTCGAGCTGCTTGACCCACAAGAAGTAGCGGTGGACGGGGTAGTCGATGTCGGCCCCCATCCCCCCATGCAGATGCTGGGTGGCGTGCACCACCCGCTGGCCGGCGTCGGCCGACCACCACTTGGCCACCGCGGCAGCATCAGCGATTTCGGCTGCGGACCGACCTTCGTCGATGAGCCAGGCGGCTTGGAGCAGGGTGACTCGCATACAGTCATTGTCGATGTAGCAGTCGGCCGCCCGCATGGCCACCCCTTGGTTGGTGGACAGTGGACGCCCGAATTGCTCGCGCTGCGAGGTGTAGGCCGCAGCCATTGCGGTGGCTTCTTCGCAACACCCCAGTGCCACCGCGGCCACCGCTGTCTGGGCCCGAACCAGCATCCACTCCACAATGGTCCGACCGTCAGCACCGTCCAGTGCCGCGTCTTTGTCGACGACCACCGACCGCAAGGTCAGTTCGCCGTGCAACTCCCGATTGGTGGTCTCGCTTATCGCCACCTCCACCCCATCGGCGTCGAGGCCCACCACAAACACGGCCAGGTCGTCTCCGTCCACCACTCGGGCAGGAACCACCACGGCATCGGCCACTCCCACGCCCGGAACCGCAGGCTTCGACCCGGTCAGCTCCCAGCTCCCGTCGGAAAGGCGGGTCGCGTTCACCGACGGAGAAAATGCGTCGTCGGCCCCCCATTCCGACACCGCCCCGGTGAGCACTGCCTGCCCGGAGGCCACTGCCCCCAACCAACGGTCTCGCAGCGGTTGGGTTCCGAATTCGGCGATGGGCATGGCCCCCAGCACCAACGTGGGCCACAGCGGCACCGGCGCCACCCTTCGGCCCTGCTCTCGCAGCACCAGCGCCGTCTCCACCATGCCCAAGCCGAGCCCGCCGTACTCCTCGCCAATGGCCACCCCCAGCAAATCGGAGGAAGCCAACGCGGCCCACAGCTCCCGGTCGAACCGATCAGCGGTGCGCTCAACCTCGGCCACCCGGTCGGCGTCTGCCGAGCCGGAAAACACCTGCTCGGCCAAGGCGGCCACCGTCTCCTGCGATTCGCTGAGGTCGAAGTTCATAAAGAGCCACTCCCCTGCGAATCGACCAGCTTCGAGTTCACCGCCGACCGCCCCTGGTCATCTTCAACCCGGTCCAGGCCACGATCTCCCGCTGGACCTCGTTCACGCCGCCGCCGAAGGTGTTGATCTGAGCAGTACGGGCCGCAGCCTCCACCCGACCGGCCAGCAGTGCGCCCGGGCTGCCCTCCCGGAGGTGGGCC
>VYDF01000159.1:0-4703 GCA_009843565.1 Acidimicrobiia bacterium
CGGAACGTTCCAAGCGCTCACGGACATCAACATGAAGGTGGGCGCGGGCTAGGTCGTTGTGGTGATCGGCCCGTCGGGATCGGGAAAGTCCACCCTCATCCGCTGCATTAACCGCTTGGAGCACCACGACCGAGGTCGCATTGTGGTGGACGGCGTGGAGCTTACCGATGACGTACGCAACATCGCCCTCATCCGCCGGGAAACCGGCATGGTGTTCCAACAATTCAATCTGTTCCCCCACCTCACCGTGATCGACAACATCACTTTGGGTCCTCGCCAAGTGCTGAAGATGCCCAAAAAGCAAGCTGAGGACCGGGCCATGGAGCTGTTGGAGCGGGTCAAGATCCCCGAGCAGGCCCGGAAATTCCCCGGTCAGCTCTCCGGCGGCCAGCAGCAGCGGGTAGCCATCGCCCGGTCGCTGGCCATGCAGCCCAAGATCATGCTGTTCGACGAGCCAACATCGGCCCTCGACCCCGAGATGATCTCGGAGGTCCTCGATGTGATCTTGGAGCTGTCCAGAACCGGCATGACCCTGATCGTGGTCACCCACGAAATGGGCTTCGCCCGAGAGGCCGCCGACCGGGTCATCTTCATGGCCGACGGCGAGATCGTCGAGGTGGGCGAGCCCGAGCACTTCTTCACCAACCCCAGAGAGGAACGCACCCAGCTCTTCTTGTCCCAGATCCTCTGAAGCTCTAACTCCCCGTGTAGCGAGCCCGGAAGCGGAAGCGAAGTGGTTCTTCTTCGCATTCCTCCAAGGCGTGGGCGATCCATCCGGCAGTGCGGGCTACGGCGAACACCACCTCGCCCGCTTCGGGGCGCATACCGGCCAAGAAAGTCATGGCGCCCAATGCGAAATCAATGGTGGCCGGCGCATCGGTGCGTTCTGATGCCAGGTTTTGCACCGTCAGCACTAGGGGAAGGTGCTGGTGTGAGGCCCATGCCCCAGTGATGGATTCCATGAGTGCGCTGCATCGAGGATCATTCCGGCGGTAGATCGAATGGCCGAATCCGGGGGTGCGGCCCGTGCGGCGCTGGGCCTCCCCCAGCGCCCCGGCAGGATCGCCGCTTGTCACCGCCTCTTTGAAGATCTGATGAACGGGAGCGCTGGCGGCTCCGTGCAGCCGTCCCCCCAGAATTCCAAGACCGGCAGCCACCGCCGAATAGGGATCAGCTCGCACTGACACCGCCACTCGAACACCGAGAGTGGAACTGGCCAGCCCGTGGTCGAGCAGCAACACCAGCGCCCGGTTGAGAACGGCCCGCTGGCGAGCGTTGGATCGCCCCGGAGCCAGTCGACACCAGAGCCTGTCAGCCAGATCGCCATCTCGTCGACCGGCAACTACGGGGAGCGAACCCACCATCAAGTCGATCACCCGTCGGCCTACTGCCCGAACCGATGATGCCGAGAGGTCGTTGCGGAGCGGATCGGTCGCTGAAGCGACGCTTACTGCCACCCGGAGCCGGTCAATCATCGGTGTGGTGTCTGGCAGCTGGTCTTGGATGCTGCGAACACAGCCGCCGGCATCATCGCCACTGGGCCATTGGCCATCAGCTTCGGCACCCCAAACCCAGTCGGCGGCCTCTTCGAATCGGGTTTCCGCCGACAGTCCGATCAAATTGCGACCTCGAACTCGCAACTCCCCGTCGGCCACCTGGGTAATGCCACTAGAGACCAAAACGCCGACTTCGCCGTCGCCTCGATGCTTGGAGCGAGAGCGAAGGCGGTCCACGCCTTCAGGATCGAATCGCGAGCTGCGCCCGTCAACATCGACCACTCGCTCCAGCAGGCCGCGGCTCACATAGGAATAGAGGGTGGCCCGCTTGACGCCGAGACGAGCAGCAGCCTCAGCGCTGGTCAGCCATTGGTCCATACCGACACCCCCATATATTGACTAATCAATGTAGATATTGATCAATATAGTCAATATATCAATATAAGGGGATAATGGGCGGCATGAATGCCGTTTCCCAGATGACAGAGAACATTGCTCCTCCTGGCCTCAAAGGACTGATCGTGGCCGATACCGAAGTGGGATCAGTCCGCGGCCATGAGGGGTGGTACCACTACCGAGGTCACAGCGCCGCCGCCCTGGCTCGGAGTCACTCTTTCGAGGCTGTGGCCCATCTGCTCTTGAACGGCGCTCTTCCGGGCTGGGCTGCCGAAGAGGACTTTCGGTCCGAGTTGGCAGCCGCCCGTCTTTTGACGCCGGAAGCAGCAGATCTGGTTGCTTCCCTGTCCCGCACTGATCTGCCCCCGATGTCCGTCCTGCGCAGCGTACTGGGAGTGCAAGTCGATCCCCGGCCTACCCTCGACCTCGATCAGTCGGAGCGGCGAGCTGCGGTCATGAGGGCCATCGGCATCACCCCTACCGTGCTGGCCGCGGTCAATCGCATCCGCTCAGGCGCTGAGCCGTTAGATCCTGACGAGTCGCTGTCCCACAGTGCCGACTACCTGCGCATGACCCTGGGCGAGACCCCGCTACCTGAGCACTCCAGGGCGGTGGAGACCTATCTGTGCCTCACTGCCGACCACGGCTTCAACGCCTCCACGTTCACCGCTCGAGTTATCACCAGCACCGGCGCCGACGTAGCGGGAGCAATGGGGGGAGCGCTGGCGGCCTTGGCCGGTCCGCTGCACGGCGGTGCGCCCGGTCGGGTGCTGGACATGCTGCACTCCATCGGCCATCCCGAAAACGCGGTGCCCTGGATCGCCGCTGAGCTCGACGCCGGCCGCAAGATCATGGGCTTCGGCCACGCTGTCTACCGGGCGGCCGACCCTCGCTCTGAGGCCTTGAAGGCTGTCGCCATAGAGCTGGGCGGCGAACTGGTGGATCGGGCCCTCGACATCGAGAGCCGCATCCTGGCCTATCTGGCCGAGTGGAAGCCCAATGCGGTGATAGTCACCAATGTGGAGTTCTACGCCGGTGTGGTGCTGCACCTCGCCGGCTTGCCCCAAGAGACCTTCACCCCCACCTTCACCACCAGTCGCGTCGTCGGCTGGGGCGCCCACCTGCTCGAGCAAGCCGCCAACAACAAAATCATGCGCCCCAGCGCCCGATACACCGGCCCTCTCTACAACGGCGACTAGCCGTCGAAGGCGGCGAGAATCTGGTCGGCGGCAGCGGCGGGAGTGGTTTGACCTGCGGCTACCTGCTGCTCTAGCTGAGCAGCCAGGTCGGCCACCTCCTGAGAGGCCCGAAGCCGGTCCCGGATGCGGTCCTCCACCATCGCCCACATCCACCGGACCTGCTGGCCGGCTCTCTGGCCGGCAAGTTCCCCGGATTCGTGCAGCACCTGGTAGTAGGCCTGGATCTTGTCCCAGACCTGATCGAGGCCGGTGCCCTCGATGGCGCTGACCGCCAGCACTGGGGGAACCCAATTGGGATTGTCTGGAGCGGTCATAGCCAGCGCAGCCCGGTAGTCCCGCACCGCCCGCTGGGCGGCGATCTCGTTGCCGCCGTCGGCCTTGTTCACCACGAGTGCGTCGGCCAGCTCCAACACACCTTTCTTGATGCCCTGGAGCTCGTCGCCGGCACCGGGCAGCATCATCACCAAGAAGAAGTCCACCATGTCGGCTACAGCAGTCTCCGACTGGCCGACCCCCACCGTCTCCACCAGCACCACGTCGAATCCGGCCGCCTCCACCACGGTCATGGTCTCCCGGGTGGTGCGAGTGACCCCGCCCAGTGAGCCGGAGGACGGCGACGGGCGGATGTAGGCGGCGTCGTCGATGGCCAGGTTGGGCATCCGGGTCTTGTCGCCGAGGATGCTGCCACCGGACACTGACGAGGACGGGTCCACCGCCAGCACCGCCACCCGGTGATCCTGGGAGGTGAGGTAGACGCCCAATGCATCGATGAAGGTGGACTTCCCCACCCCGGGCACCCCGGTGATCCCTATTCGCCGAGCGCCGCCGGTGTGGGGCAGCAGACGCTGAAGAAGCTCGGTGGCCGATACCCGATCGTCGGGCTTGGTGCTCTCCACCAGAGTGACGGCCCGGCCCAGCCAGGTGCGGTCGGCGCCTAGCACCCCCTCGACACAGGCGTCGAGACTGTAATCCATTACCGATTTCCTGACGGTGGACGGCGAGTTCGATCAGCGCTCATTGGCGTCGAAGTCGATCACCGGCGGTTGTCCAAAGTGGCCAGTAGTTCCAAGGCCGCGTCGGCGATCACGGTGCCGGGGCCGAAGATGGCCTCGGCCCCCGCCGCCCGCAGCTCGTCGTGGTCGCTGGGCGGTATCACCCCGCCGACAACGATCATGATGTCGCCCCGCCCCAGCCGTTTCAGCTCAGCCCGCAGCTCGGGCACGAGAGTCATGTGCCCGGCGGCCAGCGATGACGCCCCCACTATGTGGACGTCGGCCTCCACCGCCTGGCGGGCCACCTCGGCCGGGGTTTGGAACAGAGGTCCGACGTCTACGTCGAAGCCGAGATCGGCAAACGCGGTGGCGATCACTTTCTGGCCCCGGTCGTGGCCGTCCTGGCCCATCTTGGCCACCAATATGCGGGGCCGGCGCCCGATTCGGGACGCGAAGCCAGCTACTGCCTCCCGCACTTCGCCAGTGCCGCTGCCGTTGCCGTCGCTCTGGGTCATCTCTGATTGGTACACCCCGGAGATCGTTCTGATCCGGGGCGCATGGCGACCATACACCTTCTCCAGCGCATCGCTGATCTCCCCCACCGTGGCCCGAGCCCGAGC
>VYDF01000159.1:4713-5609 GCA_009843565.1 Acidimicrobiia bacterium
GGAGTCCGGGCTGCCGACAGGACTCTTGGCCCCCGCCGTCAGTGCGTCCAACGCGCGACCGCAGGCCTCGTTGTCCCGCTCGGTCCGCAACCGCTCGAGCCGGGCGATCTGTGAAGCCCGTACTTCGGCGTTGTCCACCTTGAGCACCTCAATGCCCTCTTCGCCGTCCACCTGGTAGCGGTTCACCCCAACCACGGTCTGGGCGCCGGAGTCGATGCGGGCCTGGGTGCGAGCCGCGGCTTCCTCGATGCGCATCTTGGGAATCCCGGCCTCGATGGCCTCAGCCATGCCGCCAGCGGCCTCAACCTCGCTGATGTGCTCCCACGCCCGTTGGGCCAGATCGTGAGTAAGCCGCTCCACGTAGTACGAACCGCCCCACGGGTCGGCCACCCGGCAGGTGCCCGACTCGTGTTGCAACAGGAGCTGGGTATTACGGGCGATCCGAGCCGAAAAGTCGGTGGGCAAAGCCAGGGCCTCGTCCAGGGCGTTGGTGTGCAGCGACTGGGTATGGCCCTGGGTAGCGGCCATGGCCTCGATGGTGGTGCGGACCACGTTGTTGAAGACGTCTTGGGCGGTGAGGCTCCATCCCGAGGTCTGACTGTGGGTGCGAAGCGACAGCGACCGAGGATTGGACGGATTGAACGGGCGCATGAGCTTGGCCCACAGCAGGCGGGCGGCGCGCAGTTTGGCCACCTCCATGAAGAAGTTCATGCCGATGCACCAGAAGAAACTGAGCCGGGGGGCGAAGGCGTCGATGTCCAGTCCCGAGTCCAGCCCAGCTCTCACATATTCCACCCCGTCGGCCAGGGTGTAGGCCAGCTCCAAGTCGAGGGTGGCCCCGGCCTCTTGCATGTGGTAGCCGGAGATGGAGATGGAGTTGAACTTCGGCATATTGG
>VYDF01000105.1 GCA_009843565.1 Acidimicrobiia bacterium
GGCCTACGCCTACCTGTTTACTCCCGAGGGGCGGTTGATCACTGAAGAGGCTTATGAGCGGCTCAAGACCATCGGCGAGGCCACAGAGCTGGGATCGGGGTTCAAGATCGCCATGCGCGACCTGGAGATCCGGGGGGCGGGCAACATGTTGGGTACCGGCCAGTCAGGTCACATCGCCGCAGTGGGTTACGACCTATATTGCCAGCTGGTCACCGAAGCGGTGGCGGAGCTGAAGGGCGAGTCACCGCCCGAACCGGTGGAGATCAGCATCGACCTGCCCGTGGCGGCCGCAATTCCCGCCGACTACATGCCCAAAGAGGAGTTGCGACTGGAGGCCTACCGCCGGGTGGCTTCGGCCCAGATTCCCGACGAGGTGGACGACGTGGCCGCGGAGTGGGCCGACCGCTATGGCCCTGTTCCCGACATCGCCCAGACGCTGCTGGACGTTGCCCGGCTGCGGTGCGAGTGCCTGCGCACCGGGGTGCGGGAGGTGACCGTGGCCAAGGGTCCCGGTTTCGGCGGTCCCAAGTGGGTAGCTCGGCTGAGCCCGGTGGAGCTTCGGGCCAGCCGCCGGGTTCGCCTAGAGCGCCTATACCCCAATGCCACCTATCAGGAGGTCGCCGGATTGCTGGTTTTGCCCATAAAATCGGCTGCTACCGCTGCGGAGCCCCTCATCGCCGCCCTGCGCGACTTGGTGCCGGAGGATCAGCCCGCGAAGGCGGCGGCATCATGATTGGGTTGGTGATATGGGGAGAGTGATCGTGGTCGGGCTGGGACCGGCCGGCCCCGAGCTAATCACTGGGGCGGCGCGCCAGGCCATTGAGCGGACAAGACGCCGATTCGTCCGCACTTGGCGCCATCCCGCGGCGGCAGCGGTGGATCCGGCCAAGTCGTTCGACGACCTCTACGACCAGGCTTCGTCGTTCGAAGAGGTCTACCGGGCCATCGTGGACCGGTTGGCGGCTGAGGCCCGCAACGGCGTCGGCGATGTGCTCTATGCCGTGCCCGGCTCTCCCCTGGTAGCCGAGCGCACCGTGGAGCTGCTGCGGGCCGTGCCCGATTTGGAGCTGGAGGTGCTGGTTGGGCTGTCGTTCGCCGATTTGGCTTGGGACCGCGTCGGCGTCGATCCCCTGACTGCCGGGGTGCGGTTGGTGGACGGGCGCCGTTTCGCGATCGATGCCGCTGGGGAGCGTGGGCCATTGCTTGTGGCCCAGTGCGACGCCGAGCATGTGCTAAGCGATATCAAACTGGCTGCGCTGGCCGCTTTCGATCGCTCGGTGGGGGGCAGGGCTGATGAGAAGGTGATTGTGTTGCAGCGTTTGGGCCTGCCCGACGAGCAGGTGTTCGAGGTGGCATGGTCCGACCTAGACCATGCAGTAGTGCCGGATCACCTCACGTCGCTGTATGTGGCCGAGATGGGCGCGCCAATTGCCCGGGAAGTGGCCCGGTTCGCTGATCTGACCGGCGAGCTGCGCCGCCGCTGCCCTTGGGACCAAGAGCAAACCCACCGGTCGCTGCGAGGCCACTTGCTGGAGGAGACCTACGAGGTCTTGGAGGCGCTCGACTCGGTAGACCCCGACAGCCTGTCGGGCTATGAGGAACTGGAGGAGGAGTTGGGCGATCTTCTCTATCAGATCGTGTTCCACTCGGTGCTGGCTGCCGAAGCCGGCCAATTCACGCTGGCCGACGTAGCCCGGGGCATCCACGACAAGCTCAAGTCTCGCCATCCCCATGTGTTCGGTCCGTTCGATTCCGACCCGGTTGAGGCCAAGGACGCCGATGAGGTGCTGGTCAACTGGGAGGCCATCAAGCGGGAGCAGAAGGGGCGGGACTCGGTGATGGACGGCATTCCGCCGGGACTGCCCGCGCTGTTGTTCGCCGACAAGGTGATCCACAAGGCCCGCTCGGTGGGGGTGGTGCCCGACGTGGACACCGCTACGGTGGCCGGTCGTCTCTACGAGGCCGTGAGAGATGCCCAAGCAGCCGGATTGGACGCCGAATCAGAGCTCCGGGAATTTGCCAAAGCCATCGGCGAGCAAATACGAGCCAGTGAAATTTCTTCTATGTAATTTGCTGCTAATCCTGGTCAAGTGGGCTCTCATCGTCTACTTTTGTAACTCCAGCCACATAAGCAACAGAAAATGGGCCTGGAAGTCCTGGAAAGACCTGGGTTTTGAGCGCGATTGCACGCATAGTCGGCCGAGAGGTACTCGACTCCAGAGGTAACCCTACTGTTGAGGTTGAGGTTGTGGCTGATTCCGGCGCTTCCGGTCGGGCCATTGTGCCCTCGGGGGCTTCCACCGGTCGCTATGAAGCAGTGGAGCGGCGCGACGGCGGCGACCGGTATATGGGCCGGGGCGTGGCCGGGGCGGTGGCTTCGGTCAACGGGGAGATCGCCGATGCAGTGGTCGGGATCGACGCAGCCGATCAGCGGGGCCTCGATCAGGCGATGATCGACTTGGACGGTACTGATGGGCTCAGCCGTCTGGGGGCCAATGCCGTGCTGGGGGTGTCGCTGGCCACCGCTCATGCCGCCGCCGCCGACAGCGGGCTGTCGCTGTTCCGCTATCTCGGTGGGGCCAATGCCCACGTGCTCCCGGTGCCCATGATGAACGTGCTCAACGGTGGAGCCCACGCCGCCAACAACATCGATCTCCAAGAGTTCATGGTGGTACCGGTGGGGGCGGCCTCGTTTAGCGAAGCCCTGCAATGGGGCACCGAGACCTACCACAACCTGCGCCGCCTGCTGGTGGAGCGGGGTTTGTCGGCCGGTATCGGCGACGAGGGCGGCTTTGCCCCCGACTTGGAATCCAACGAAACCGCTGTGTCCCTGTTGGTGGATGCCATAGAAGCCGCTGGGCTTGTTCCGGGCGACGATATGGCCCTGGCCCTCGATGCGGCCGCTACCGAGTTCTTCGCCGATGGCGAGTACCGCTTGGCCGGGGAGGATCGGTCGCTGAATTCGGCTGGGATGGCCGCCTATTTGACCGAGCTGTGCGATGCCTACCCCATCGTGTC
The DNA here is from genome assembly GCA_009843565.1 of Acidimicrobiia bacterium. Taxonomy (GTDB): domain Bacteria; phylum Actinomycetota; class Acidimicrobiia; order Acidimicrobiales; family Bin134; genus Poriferisocius. The sequence continues at coordinate 3,019 of VYDF01000105.1, forward strand.
CATTGAGGACGGCATGGCCGAGGACGACTGGGACGGATGGGGGTTGCTCACCAAGGCTCTTGGCGGGCGGGTGCAGTTGGTGGGCGACGATCTGTTTGTCACCAACACCGAGAGGCTGGCTCGGGGCATCGAGTTGGGGGTGGCCAACTCCATTTTGGTGAAGGTCAACCAGGTGGGCACGCTCACCCAGACTCTGGAGGCGGTGGAGTTGGCCACTGCCTCCGGTTATACCTCGGTGATGTCGCACCGCTCCGGCGAGACCGAGGACGCCACCATCGCCGATCTGGCTGTCGCCACCAACTGTGGCCAAATCAAGTCCGGCGCTCCCGCGCGTAGCGATCGGGTGGCCAAGTACAACCAGCTACTGCGCATCGAATCCGAGTTGGGCGAGGCCGCCGCTTACCGGGGCGGGGCGGCTCTGGCGGCGGCTACTGAGGACACGCTGTGATCGCGCTGCGCCGCTCCGTCATCCCGCTGGTGTTGGTGCTGATAATCCTGGTGGTGGTTTTCTACGCCCTGCTGCCCACCCGGACCTATATGGACCAGAGGTCGGCCACCTCTGACGCCCGGGCCGAGCTGGCCGCCTTGGTGGATGAGAACATCGCCCTCCGCTCCCGGCTGGAGGCGCTGTCCCAGCCGGAGGAGATCGAGCGCCTGGCCCGCTCGGAATACAATCTGGTCTATCCCGGCGAGGAGGCTTACGCGATTTTGCCGCTGGCCCCTCAGCCGGTGGAGATTCCAGACCTCTGGCCGCTCAACGCGCTGGTGACTTCCCTGTCTGGCTAACGGGCCTGAGCCGATGGCGGACCCTGTCTAGTAGGGCGGTAGCGTCGGGACATGACCAGTTCTGACAACTCGCCGGTGCCGCACTATCCCGATCTGCTGCGTCTGGACGGACGAGGTTTCGTGGTGGTCGGGGCCGGGCAGGGTATGGGTCGCCAAGCCAGCCATGCGCTGGTGCAGTGCGGCGCTCGGGTGGTGTGTGTGGACATCGACGGTGACCGGGCCGCGGAGATCGCCGAGGAGGTGGGCGGCACACCGTGGTCGGGCGACGCCACCGCGCGAGCCGACGTGGAGCGTCTGCTGGAAGCCTCGGTGGCCGCGCTGGGCCAGGTGTACGGGTTGGTGGACATCATCGGCATGGCCGAGTGGGGCTTCATCGTGGATATGGACGACGGGGTGTGGGACCGGCAGATGGCCATCAACCTGCGCCACGCCTATCTGCTGGGCCAGGTGTTCGGCCGCCACATGGTGGCCAACGGGGAGGGATCGATGGTGTTCATCGCCTCGGCCTCGGGGATGGACAGTGCCCCCAATCATGCTGCCTACGGGGCGGCCAAGGCCGGGCTCATGGCCTGGGTGAAGTCGATGGCGGTGGAGATGGGCCCTCACGGGGTCCGGGCCAACGCGGTGGCGCCCGGCGCCATCGCCACCCCTCGGATCATGGACATGCTGACCGACGCTCAGCGCGCCCACTCCAGCGGCAACGCGCCTATTGGTCGCATGGGCCTTCCCGCCGACATAGCCGGAGCGGCGCTGTTCTTGTCGTCGCCGCTGGCCAGCTATGTGAGCGGACGCACCCTGTTGGTGGACGGCGGCGTGGGCGCCAAATTCCCCTACAGCTCCCTCAGCGTTCTGGATGATTGACGGGGTGGGCGCCCTACAGCTTCCTCAGCGTTCTGGATGATTGACTGAGAGGCCATGGCGGGACGGTCGCATTACGACGTTCTGGGTGTATCCCCTAGCGCCAAGCCCGATGCCATTCGCCGGGCCTACCTCCGCCAGGCCCGCCGCTGGCACCCCGACCGCCCATCCGGGGATTCCGAGCGGATGCGGGCGGTGAACGAGGCCTGGCAGGTTCTCGGCGATATCCGGTCGCGAGCGGCCTACGACCGGAGCTTGGCCCGCAGCGCGCCCAGTCAAACCGGAAGCGCTCGTCCGACCAGTGCAACCCGTCCTGCTGGTGCAGCCCGTACCTCCAGCCAGCCTCGCCCAGAGGCCGGCTCCCACTCGGCCCGAACCCCGCCTACTCCGCCAGCACCCCCTCTCGAGTTGGTCGGCTTGCGCTGGCGGTGGATCAGCTTGGCCGCGGTGGTCTTGGCCGCGGTAGCAGTTGTGGTGATTTTTGTGGCCACGTCGGCCATCGACGACTCCGATCCGGATAGTCCGATCACGGTGTCGGCCCCGGTGTCGCAGGCGCGCCCCGAGGTCGGCGACTGCTTCCGGATCGGCGCCACCACCCTTGTCACGGTGGGATGCGAACAGCCCCACGACGGCAAACTGGTGCGCTGGGTGCCTCTGGGCGCCCCCTGCCCTCCCGATACGGAACTCCACTGGGTGAGGTCGGCCCAGGAGGCCGTCTGTTACCACCCTCCCAGCGGGTGACCTAGGCTTCACGGACCAGCAAGGCAAGCGCCAGCAACGGAAGGACAGCCGGATATGCGGCATGGGTACAAGGTCTTTGACGCCGATGGGCACGTGGTGGAGCCCAAGAACCTGTGGGAGCGGTTCTTGGATCAGAAGTTCCAGCACCGGGTGGGCTGGAGGGAAGTCCCCGGTCGGGAGGCGTTCCGCCCCGCCA
>VYDF01000278.1 GCA_009843565.1 Acidimicrobiia bacterium
GGGGCCCGGACGGCCCCTACTCGTCCAGGGCCGGCCACGACATCAACTCCATCGCGCTATCGGGGGTGCTGGGGGCGATAGGCCGGGCGGGGGAGGCACCGGTGCCTCCGGTGAACCTGGCCGGCGACTTCGGCGGGGGCGGGATGCTGCTGGCTCTGGGGATGCTGGCCGCGATGCTGGAGGCCCGCACCTCGGGCCAGGGCCAGGTGGTGGATGCATCCATGGTGGAGGGCTCCGCACTGTTGATCACGATGATCTACGGCATGCGGGCCATGGGGGCGTGGGGGCCGCGGGGCACCAACATGCTGGACACCGGTGCCTGGTTCTACGACGCCTACGAGTGCGCCGACGGGGAGTACATATCGCTGGGATCGCTGGAGCCCCAGTTCTTTGCCGAGATGGTGGAGAAGACGGGCATCGACGCCGACGGGATCGACCAGAACGACCGCGCCACATGGCCGGAGATGCGAATCCGGCTGGCTGAGGCGGTCAAAGCAAAGACCCGAGACGAGTGGTGCGAGGTTCTCGACGGCTCCGATGTCTGCTTCGCGCCGGTGCTCAGCCTGGCCGAGGCCCCCGAGCATCCCCACAACATCGCCCGGGGCACGTTTGTGGAAGTGGGCGGCGCCCTCCAGCCCGGACCGGCGCCTCGCTTCAGCCGCACGCCCGCGGAGATCGCCCGCCCCGCCCCCAATCCCGGCCAGCACACCGCTGAGGCGCTGTCCGACTGGGGTTTCGATGCTGACGCGGTGGCCGCCCTTCAAGAATCGGGGGCGGTCAAGTAGATGGGATCAGGCAAATAGTGGGAACCATGGTGAACTTCCACGCCCATCCCGACGATGAGGCCATCGCCACTTCGGGCACCATGATGAAGGCGGCCGACGAGGGCCACCGAGTGGTACTGGTAGTGGCCACCAAGGGGGAGCAGGGCGAAGTGGAGCCCGATGCGCTCAGCCCGGGCGAGACGCTGGGCGAGAGGCGAGCAGACGAGACCCTGGATGCGGCCAAGATCATCGGCGCCCACCGGGTGGAGTTTCTGGGCTACGAGGACTCGGGCATGGCCGGCGAGGAGTCCAACAACAATCCCGCCTGCTTCTGGCAAGCCGACTTCGAAGAGGCGGTGGAGCGGGTGGCCCGCATCCTGGTGGAGGAATCGGCCGATGTGCTCACCGTGTACGACGACCACGGCGGCTACGGCCATCCCGACCACATCCAAGTTCACCGGGTAGGGGTGGACGCAGCCCGCAGAGCCGGTGTCGAAAAGGTGTTCTACGCCACCATGAACCGCACCCAGATCCTGCGGCAAATGGCCGAGGTTGAGGCCTTTGCCGAGGCAATGGAGGAGATAGATGTCGAGCGGGCGGAGCGGTTCAGGGAGGAGGAGTTTGGGACTGAGGAGGCGGACATCACCCATGCGGTGGATGTGAGCCCCTACCTGGAGCGCAAACGGGCCGCCATGCTGGCCCACACCAGTCAGATCACCGCCGACTCCTTCTTCGGCTCCATGACCGACGAGCAGTTCGCCGATGCGTTCAGCACCGAGTGGTTTGTGGCCCCTGGACCGCCCCGGTCTGGCGACTTTGCCACCGACTTGTTCAGGTGAGCTTGGGTTCGAGCCTGTTGGCCGTGTCGTTGGCCGGCTTCCACGACTGGTTCTCCTGGGTGGTGATGCTGGCCAACGCCGCCGCGGGGGGATGGGCCCTGGGCGCCCATTTCCGTACTGGGTTGCGAGGCCGGCCACTATGGGCATTTCTCATCGCCGCCCAAGCAACTGTCTTCGTCCAGGTGATTTTGGGAGTTGTCTATGAGAACCGCTCCGGCGTCGATCCCGGCGACCTGCACCGCCTCTACGGTTTTGCGGCCATTGCCGCGGTGGCCATCATCTACGCCTACCGGATTCAGCTCGCCAACCGGCGCGAATTGCTCTATGCCGGTGGCAGCTTCTTTCTGGCCGGCCTGTCCATCCGGGCCATGATCCTCAGCTGATTGAGGATCGGGCCTCGGCTAAAGGTTGACGACGGGGCAGGTGAGGGTCCGGGTGATTCCGTCCACCATTTGAATCTGGCTCACCACCAGGCGGCCGAGCTGGTCCATGGATTCAGCCTCGGCTTTGGCGATCACATCGTACGGGCCGGTCATGATCTCAGAGATCACCACGCCATCGATCTCGCGTATGGCCTCGGCCACCTGACGGGCCTTGTCCATTTCGGTCTGGATCAGAACATATGAGCTGACACCCACGTGAATACACCTCCGGTCGGTTATCCCGCATCGTACTCAAAGCTGCGCTCCTGTGGGCTAGCGCGACCCGGCCCCCTGACAATCAGGGGGCCGGGTTGGAGGGGGATCTATTTGTTCAGTCGATGGTCACTCTTCTGGGTTTGACTGCTTAAGTCACCGGAAGGGTTACAGATGAGATTTCTTGTGAATGGTGGGCAATGATGTCGGCCCATGAACCATGCCCCCGCCAATCCCTATCTCGCCGCCTCCTCCTACGCCATCGCCCATGGGCGGTGCGACCAGCAGGACAACGTGCCCTGGCGAGGGCCAGAGGGCCCCACCGAGACGCTTGACGAGGCAACCGATATCCAGTACGCCTGGCTCGGCCCATGCCACTTCGGCCATCTGATTTCGGGGCCGTATCCCGACGGCCGACGGGTGGTGTGGAGCAACGGGCGTCAGAACATCGCCAAACTCGACTACGAGACCCTTGCGATGCTGGCCGACCACGAGATTGTCGGCGGGGAGGGACGCACTCCTATCGAAGATTTGGAGGTCAACTTGCTCGGCCTCGACAAGAAGGACGGCTGGGATGCGGTCGAACACGCCATCGAGCTGTCGATGAAGTTCATGACCGGCATTGACGGGGTCTATGCGCTGCTGGACTGCGACCACACCCTGTTTCTCGGTCGCAAAGACCACGCGGTGGCCTACGTGGAGACCGATCCCTCCGATCCAGCGTCGCCCATCATGGAGCGAGACCGATGGAACAAGCCCCACCACATCGAGGGCTTCTTCGTGGGGATGAACATGACCTTCGACGGCAAGCTGGTGATGTCCACCGATCACGGCTGGGTCATTGTTCTAGAGCGCGACTTCAGCTCCTATCACGCCCTTCAGCTCGCTGGCGGGGCCGATTTCGCCGCGGAGTACTGCGCCTGGCGGGCTGCGGAGCGGGGCAACACCGGCTACGGCTGGGTTCGCACCAGCATTTGCGTGGACAGCGACAACGGCATCTACGTGTCGTCCAACGACCACCACCACAAGCTGCGCTGGACGGGCACCGAGATCACCGACGATCCTGCTCACGGCTGTTGGATGGTTCCCTATCGCAACGGCGGCGGTCACGGCTCGGGCACCACGCCGTCGCTCATGGGCTTCGGCCCCGACGAGGACAAGTTCGTGGTCATCGGCGACGGCGACGAGGTGGTCAACATCACCTTGTTGTGGCGAGACGAGATCCCCGACGACTGGGAGCAGCTGCCCAATGCCCCCCACCGCCGCATCGCCGGCATCGGGCCGGCCAACATGGGCAACCCCGACTTAGCCGAGATCAAGACCGAGCAGTCGATCACCGTGTCGGGCTACGGCGCCATGACGGTGAACAACGAGCCGGCCTCGATCCCTAATGGCTATCCCGCGCAGGCGGCCCGGATGCTGTGCTTCATGCTGGGCCACAAGCCGGAGTACCAGCCCCACGGTCTCCACAAATACGAGTGGGATCCGGCGGCCCGAGAGTTGAAGGAGGCGTGGGTCAACCTCGACATCTCGTCGCCTAACTCGGTTCCGTTTGTGGCCGAGGAGAGCGCTCTGGTCTACACCTGCGGGGTTCGCGAAGAGCGCTGGACGATCGAAGCCGCCGACTGGGCCACCGGGGAGTCGCGGTTCCACTACGTACTGGGCGGTTCCAAGTTCAACACCATCGGTGCGGGGGTGACCGTGGACGACGATGGCCGGCTGCTGTTCGGCTCCATGTACGGCAAGACCCGCATTCTGAGGGGTCCCGGGAAGACCCCGAGCTGAAAGCGCTCCGCTAGCGTCCACTTCATGGCGACGGTGTTGGTGACTGGGGGAGCGGGCTATATCGGGAGCCACACTTGTGTCGCACTCATGGAGGCTGGCTGGGAAGTTGCCGTTCTGGACAGCTTGGAGAACTCCTCGAGTGCCGCAGTCGACGCCGTCGCCAAAATCGTCGGCCGCGGCCTTCGCCTCGATGTAGGCGATTGCCGGGACGAGTCCGCGGTGGAAAAGGTGATTACCGAAGTGGGCCCCGACGCGGTGCTGCACTTCGCTGGTCTCAAATCGGTGCCCGACTCGGTGGCTGATCCGCTTCGGTATTACCGCCACAATTTGGAGTCGACCGCCACCCTTTTGGGAGTGATGGAGCGCAACGGCGTGCGAAGGATCGTGTTCTCCTCATCGGCCACGGTCTACGGTCCGCCCGACGAGCTGCCGGTGTCAGAGACGGCGCCAACCCGCCCGGCCAACCCCTACGGCTGGACCAAGCTGATGATCGAGCAGATGATCGCCGACGTGGTTCGGTCTAGCTCCCGCTGGTCGGCGTCGCTGCTCCGCTATTTCAATCCCGTTGGAGCTCATCCCAGCGGAATGATCGGAGAAGATCCCGAAGGAGTGCCCGGGAATTTGATGCCCTATCTGCTCCAAGTGGCAGTGGGCCGCCGCGCCGCGCTGCCGTTGTACGGAACCGACTATCCCACTCCGGACGGGACCGCGTTACGCGATTACATCCACGTGATGGATTTGGCCGAAGGCCACCTGGCTGCCTTGCAGGCCCTGGAGTCGTCAGCTGGACAGGTTCACACCTACAACCTGGGCACCGGCCGCGCCGCTTCGGTGCGAGAGGTGATCGCGGCCATGCGGGAGGCCACCGGCCACCCCCTGCCCTACGAGGAGTTCGATCGCCGTCCTGGCGACGTCTCCGAGCTGTGGGCAGACCCCAGCAGGGCCCTCTCGGAACTGGGCTGGTCGGCTACTCGGACGCTGGCTGAAATGTGTCGAGACGGCTGGGTCTGGCAGTCGAAGAATCCGCAGGGTTATCGCTAGAGCATCGCCTGGATGCCCAGCGAGGCGTAGCCCTGTTCCCGGTAGTTCTGGCGGAAGAGGTCGCGTAGCCGGATGGCGGCCTGGTCGTAGGCGTCGGGATCGCTCCAGGTGTTGCGGGGGTTGAGCACTTCATCGGGTACGCCGGGGCACGACACGGGGATTCTCAGTTCCAGAATCGGAAGCCTGACGGTGTCCGCGGAGTCGAGGTCGCCGTTCAGAGCGGCATTGAGCAATGCCCGGGTGTGGGCGATGGACATGCGATCACCCACCCCGTAGGGCCCTCCCGACCAGCCGGTGTTCAAAAGAATGCACCGGGCTTGGTGGGAGTCGATGCGGTGGGCCAGCAGCTCGGCGTACACCGATGGCTTGTGCGACATGAACGGCGCCCCGAAGCAGGCGCTGAACGTGGCCTGGGGCTCCACCACTCCGACCTCGGTGCCGGCCAGCTTGGAGGTGAAGCCCATCACGAAGTGGTACATCACCTCGTCCCGGTCGAGGAT
>VYDF01000298.1 GCA_009843565.1 Acidimicrobiia bacterium
GAGTTGGCGGAGCATGGCGGCGGTGGCACCCCACACGGTGTCGCCGTGGAGCTCGAAGAAGGTGATGGCCCGGTCAGCTCCGTTGATTAACCAGATCTCCTCCCGCCAGGCTTCATCCGACAGCAGTTCGCCGGTGGAGACCAACAGGATGCGTTCCACTTCAGCGGGATCAGGGACGAGTCCGCGGGGCAGACCGGGCAGGATCCCCACGTACGGATGGACCATCGACCGGCTGCCGACAGTAACGTAGCGGTCGATCTGGCCGATGACCTCGATGCCATCGGTGCTCAGTCCGATTTCCTCGCGGGTCTCGCGTTTGGCCGTGTCCAGCAGGGTGTCGTCACTGTCTTCTTGACCTCCGCCGGGGAAGGCCACCTCCCAACTATGGGAGCGGAGGTGCCGGGCCCTACGGATGAGCAGCACGTAGATTTCGCCGTCATGGGGGTAGAGCAGAATCAGCACCGCGGAGCGCCGCTCCTGTCCGGTGGGAGAGGTATCCCCCCAGGTGGCCTGTTCGCGACTGTGTAACGCGGCGCGCAACTGGTCTAGGTCCACCCGTCGTTTCGACGGGTCGAGGCCAGCCCACGGTGGCGGTCCGCCGGGACGCCACTGCTCGGGTCGGGGAATGAACTGGGGGCCACCCCGCTCAGTTGCGATGGTGGCCCCCAAGTAGAAAGTCAGCGGATGCTGGCAGCTACATCATGCCGCCCATGCCACCCATACCGCCCATGCCACCCATGGGGTCGCCACCAGGGGGCATCGGGGGAGCAGGGGGCTCGGGCTTGTCGGCCACCAGGGCCTCGGTGGTCAACAGCATGCCGGCGATGGACGCCGCATTCTGCAAGCCGGCCCGGGTCACCTTGGCGGGATCGATTACGCCGGCGGTCACCAAATCCTCGGTCACACCGGTGGCGGCGTTGAAGCCGATGGTGCCGGAGGTGGCCTCGATGTCGCGCACCACGATGGAGCCCTCGAAGCCGGCATTGGAGGCGATGAGCGAGCACGGCACGGTCAGCGCGTCGAGCACGATCTTGGCCCCAGTGGCCTCGTCGCCGTTCAGGTTGTCGACCACCTCGGCCACCGCCGGGCGAGCCCGCAGCAGGGCGGTGCCGCCCCCGGCGACCACGCCCTCCTCGATGGCCGCTCGAGTGGCCGACAGGGCGTCCTCGATCCGGTGCTTCTTCTCCTTGAGCTCCACCTCGGTGGCGGCGCCTACCTGGACGACGGCCACGCCGCCGGCCAGCTTGGCCAGGCGCTCTTGGAGCTTTTCTCGATCCCAATCGGAGTCGGTGTTCTCGATCTCCTGGCGGATCTGGGCCACCCGACCGTCAACGTCGGCCTTGGATCCGGCGCCTTCCACGATGGTGGTGTCGTCTTTGGTGACGATCACCTTGCGGGCGGTGCCCAGCAGATCGAGGGTGACGCCCTCCAGGTTGAGGCCGACTTCCTCGGCCACCACTTGGCCGCCGGTGAGGATGGCCATGTCTTGGAGCATCGCCTTGCGGCGCTCGCCGAACCCGGGGGCCTTGACGCCCGTCGAGTTGAACGTGCCCCTGATCTTGTTCACCACCAGGGTGGCCAGGGCCTCGCCTTCCACATCCTCGGCGATGATCAAAAGCGGCTTGCCGGTCTGCATCACCTTCTCCAGCACGGGCAGGAGGTCTTGCACCGAAGTGATCTTGCCCTGGTTGAACAAGATGTAGGGCTCGTCGAGCACGGCCTCTTGGCGCTCTGGGTCGGTCACGAAGTAGGGGGACAAGAAGCCCTTGTCGAACTGCATGCCCTCTACGAAGTCGAGTTCCATACCGAAGGTGTTGGACTCCTCTACCGTGACCACGCCGTCTTTGCCCACCTTGTCGATGGCGTCGGCGATCACATCGCCGATGGCCTGGTCGGCCGCAGAGATGGAGGCCACCTGGGAGATCTCCTCTTTCTGGGAGATGTCCTGAGCTTGATCGGCCAACGAGTCCACCGCGGCGGACACAGCCTGCTCGATGCCCCGCTTGAGACTCATCGGGTTGGCGCCGGCGGCCACGTTGCGCAGCCCATGGCGGACCATGGCCTGGGCCAGCACGGTGGCGGTGGTGGTGCCGTCGCCGGCGATGTCGTTGGTCTTGGTGGCTACCTCTTTGATGAGTTGGGCGCCCATGTTCTCGAACTTGTCGTCCAGATCCACCTCGCGGGCGATGGACACACCGTCGTTGGTGATGGTGGGAGCGCCGAACTTCTTGTCGAGGACCACGTTGCGGCCCTTGGGGCCCAGGGTCACCTTGACCGCGTCGGCCAGCTGGTTGACGCCGGATTCGAGGCCGTGGCGAGCCTCTTCTCTGAACTTGAGGATTTTGGTCATCTTGGCTACTTGACGATGGCGAGCACGTCGCGGGCCGACAGGATCAGCAGATCCTCACCGTCAGAGGTGATCTCAGTGCCGCCGAATTTGCTGTAGACCACGGTGTCGCCGACGGAGACGTCGACCGGGATCAGATCGCCGGTGTTCTCCGACCGCTTGCCCGGACCCACGGCGAGAACCTCGCCTTGCTGGGGCTTCTCTTTGGCGGTATCAGGGATGACCAAGCCGCTGGCGGTCATCTCTTCAGACTCGCTGGGGCGGACAACAATCCGGTCATCAAGGGGCTGTAGAGCCATCTTGGCCTCCAAGGGGTTGATATTTGAGCATTAGCACTCTCGATAGGCGAGTGCTAAGCGTAGGTGGTAGAGGGCTTGGAGGCCAATTCAGGCTTGGGGTTCATCGGCAAGGATGAAAGGGAGGGGAAGGTTGGGATCGGCACCCACTTCCAAGGACGATGGGCCGTCGAGCTGAAGTCGCTGCCAGCCCGCGGCGGCCACCATGGCCGCGTTGTCGGTACACATGGAACGGCTGGGCAAAAATCCGCTGATGCCCGCGGCCACGCAGGCATCGAGCAGGCGCTCTCGCAGGGAGGAGTTGGCCGCCACCCCTCCGGCCAGACAGAGACCCTTGGCCCCGAATTCCTCCGCGGCCTTGCGGGCCTTGTGTACCAGCACATCCACCACCGCTTCTTGGAAGGAGGCCGCGATGTCGGCTACATCTTGGTCGGGGTGGGTGCGCACATGGTTGACCACCGCAGTCTTGAGGCCGCTGAAAGAGAAGTTGTAGCCGTCGTCGTACATGGGGCGGGGGAAAGCCACCGCTTCGGAGTCGCCGCTCATGGCCAGGCCGTCGATGACCGGGCCGCCGGGGTAGCCCAAGTCCATGAAGCGGGCCACTTTGTCGAACGCCTCGCCCGCGGCATCGTCGAGGGTCTGGCCGATGAGCCGGTAGCGTCCGAATGCCTCCATCAACACCAACAAGGTGTGGCCCCCGGACACCAACAGCACCACCACTGGCAGATCCAAGTCGGGTTCTTCCAGAAACGATGAGTAGAGGTGGGCTTCCAGGTGGTTGACGGCCACGAACGGCACGTCCCACACCAAGGCCAGCGACTTGGCTGCGCTCACTCCCACCAACAGCGAGCCGACAAGGCCGGGGCCCGCAGTGGCGGCCACCGCCTCCACGTCGTGGTCGCTGAGACCGGCCTCGATCACTGCTTGGGCCACCACCGGAGTGAGCAGCTCCACATGGGCCCGGCTAGCGATCTCCGGAACCACGCCCCCGTAGCGGGCGTGCAGGTCAACCTGGCTGCTGATCACCGACGACAACACGTCGGAGGGGCCGGAGACCACGGCGGCGGCCGTCTCATCGCAAGAGGTTTCGATGCCTAAAACGATGGCGGGAGTTTCCACACCGGATTCCAGGGCAGTCATGATCGGTCCAGTTCTACCGCGATTTTGACGAGGCGAGCGGCATAGTCGGGCTGGTGGATGTTGTCGGCTCGCATCACCACGGCATCGGGCGACAAGCCCATGTCGGCGTAGTAGCCCCGGCGAATGCCCACCGGAGCGAGGCCGAAGCGCCGGTACAAGGACTGGGCGGAGGGATTGTCGGCGGCCACTTCGAGGGCCAGGCTCGTGTTGCGGCGACGGGCGGCCAATGCAAGGGCCAAGAACAGCCGGGCGCCGATGCTTTGGCCCCGGCAATCGGGAGCCACCGTCACGGTGGTGATGTGGGCGTTCTTTTTCTCGAAGGCCACCCCGCCATGTCCGACCACTCGGTCGGGGCCTGAGCTCCTGGTCTTGGGATCTCCGACCACTCGATCGCGAAGGGCTATCACATAGAAGCGATCATCGGTGCGGGCCAGTTCCGACTCATAGACCTCGCGGGACCAAGGGATTGGATAGCACTGGGCGTCGATAGCCATGACTTCGCCCAGGTGGGCTGGTTTCATGGGCTCGATCATCCCACCAAGGGTCGTGGATGAGGTCAAATGATCTTGAGTCATGGCAAAGCAGGCTCGATCATCGGGTGCTCCAGTTGATGTCGGCGTCGGGAACCCGAAGATATATCGGTTTGAGCTCCCACGGTTTGACGAACTCCTCCCGCAGCGCCCGGGCATGCGCCAGCTGCACCAACGAGGCGGCCGAGGGATGGGCCAGATCTTGTTCGGCAATTTCGGTCTTCTGGAGCTGGTCGAACACCTCGGCGTAGCGCCGGGCTCCGTCGCCCACCAGCAGCACCTCTTCGCTGGTGGCGAGCAGCTCGGAGGCCAGATCATCGGGAGTGCCCACTTGAGCCTCGGACACACGCTGGATTCCGCCGGGCACTTGGCGGTAGAAGGCGTAGAACAGCTCACTGCGGCGGGCGTCGATGGCGGCCACGATCACCCGATTGGTGTGGCGCACGGCGAAAGCGAGCAGGTCGAGGCTGGACACACCGATCATCGGCACTCCGAGGGCGTAGGCCACCGCCATGGCGCTGGAAATGCCCACTCGCAGGCCGGTGTAGAGGCCAGGTCCGAGATCAACGGCCACGCAACCCACATCCCGCAGCTCGACCCGGGCCTGGCGGGTCACGAACTGGATTTGGGGGGCGATGGATTCGGCATGACGGCGCCCCCGAGCGCTGTGGGCTGAGGCCAAAACCCCCTCGTGGCCGCCAAGGGCGCATCCCACCTGCTGGGTGGCCGACTCGATGCCCAAGATCAACATGTTGAGTCTTCCAACCACTGGCCCACAGCAGTGCTTACCGCCTGGGTCCGGGCTTGCCAGCGAGGTCCTACCGGAGTGAGCGCCATCATCCGCTCGTCTGGAGCACCGTCGGGGCTGTCGACGAAGGTCAGGGCGACTTCGAGATAGTTGTTGGGCAGGGCTTGGCGAATGGCGTCGCCCCACTCGATGAGGATGACCCCATCGGTGTCGAGCAGTTCGGGCAGGCCCAAATCGAGCACCTCGGTGATCTGGTCGAGGCGGAAGACGTCGAGGTGATGCAGGAGCAGCCGCCCGTGGTATTCGCGAGCCAGGGTAAACGTGGGGCTGGTCACCTGCTCGCTGATGCCCAAGGCGGCGGCGAACCCCTGGGTGAAGGTGGTTTTGCCGGCGCCCAAGTCGCCCACCAGCAGTAGCAGGTCGCCGGGTTGGGCCAACTCGGCCAGGTTGGCGGCCAGGCTCTTTGTGTCTTCCACCGAGCGGGTGCGGGCTCGGATCATGGT
>VYDF01000019.1:0-430 GCA_009843565.1 Acidimicrobiia bacterium
CCACGGGAGGGATCCGGCCACCGGGGCGCCGGTGTGGGACGCCGACACGCTGGGCTCGGTAATCGCCGGGGTTCGCGCCGCCTGCGATCTGATACTGATGCCCACCCTGGGCGCCTCCACAGTGCCCGATCCCCACGCCCGGCTGGCCCCCGTGCTGGAGCTGGCCGCCGACCCGGCCACCCGGCCCGAGTTTGCCCCTATCGACCTGGGCAGCTTCAACATCGACCCCTACGACCCGGCCACCGGCGCATTCGGCAACCCCGACATCGTGTATGTGACCCCTCTGCGGGCGCTGCGGGAGATGGTGGCCGATGTCGCCGAGGCCGGCATGAAGCCCATGGGGGCGCTGTGGACGGTGGGATCGGCCCGGCTGCTGACCGCGTTCTTGGACACCGCGGACATGGCTGCGCCGGCCTACGGCGAGGTAACG
>VYDF01000019.1:440-5549 GCA_009843565.1 Acidimicrobiia bacterium
AGGTAACGCTGTCGGACTCGTGGCTGTCGGGGCATCCGGCCACGGTTGACGGCCTCGACGCCATGACCCGCTTTCTTCCCGTGGACGGCCGAGTGGTGTGGGGCTGTTTGGCCTATGGGGCCGATGTGCGCCCCTTGGTGCCCGAGGTGATCTCACGGGGCGGACATGTCATCGCGGGACTGGGCGACTATCCCTACCTGGAGTTGGGCACGCCCACCAACGCCGACGTGGTGACCGCATTGGCCGGCTGCATCCAGGATGCGGGGGCGGATCTGGCCACGGTCGGTCAAGCCCGATCATTGCTGGGCTTGAACTGAGCGGCGCTTCTGGTCAGACAGCGTCTGGGGCCCGCACCAGCAATACCCCTTCGGGGGCGTCGAGGCCGATAGCCGACTCGACCGCTTCTCCGGCGGGTCGCTGAGACGAGAACACCAGGCGCCATTTGCCCGGCGGAAGCTCGAGATCAGCCGGTGCGTTGCCGGCGTTGAGCGCGCACACCGTGTCGCCCCGCCGAAAGCTGATCATCGGCGACGACCGCTTGGTCAGCCATTCCAGTTCGACGGCGTGGAGGTCTTCCAGCCCATGGCGCACGGCCAAGAGCTCCCGGTACTTGTGCAGGATCGAACTCGGGTCGTCGCGCTGGGCCGCCGCGGTTTCCTCTTCACTCCGGTCAATTGGCAGCCACGGCTGGGCGCCATCGGTGAACCCGCCGGTCGGCCCCGGTGCCCACGGCATGGGCGTGCGGCATCCGTCTCGGCCGTCGGCCGGGTTCTGATTGCGGGTGGCCACTGGATCGCGGCATGAGTCGAGGGGCACATCCACGTCGACCAGCCCCAACTCGTCGCCCTGGTAGAGGAACGGCAGGCCGGGAAGGGCGAACAGCAGCACGCAGTAGGCCAGCGCCCGAGCACGCCCCAATTCGTCGCCGCCCAAGCGGGTGGGCGCCCGGGGATCGTCGTGGCTGCTGATAGCCCAGGACAAGTCCATGGGGGCGGCGTCAAGCGCATCCCGGAATGTGGACCACATGGCCGATGGTTCCCAGGGAGTGTGCATGGGGGCGAAATAGAAGGCCCGGTGCAATCCGTCTTGGTTGGCCACATACCGGCTGACCAGGTTGGGATTGTTGTCTCTGAGGTAAACCTCTCCCAAAAGCAGCGCATCGAACGGTTCGACGATGGCCCGCCAGCGGCGGTAGATGGCGGAGTTGCCCGCCTGGTCGAGGTCGTAGCGGTGGTCGTAGCAGCCGAACGCCTGACGAGGGCTCATCTCCGGCGTGACCGGGAAGCGCTGCGGATTGTCGGGCATGAGCATGTTCTTGACCAGGCCGTGGGCAACATCAATTCGGAATCCGTCCACCTCCCGCTCGAGCCAGAACTTCAACACGTGGTCGAACTCCCGCACCAAGTTGGGGTTCGACCAGTTCAGGTCGGGCTGCTCGGGCAAGAACAGGTGCAGGTAGTACTGCTCGGAGGCCTCGTCGAAGGTCCAGGCCGACCCCCCGAAGTGCGATACCCAGTTGTTGGGGGGGCCGCCTCCCAGGGCGGGATCCCGCCAGTGGTAGTACCCGCGCATGGGGCCGTCGGGGTCGGCCCTGGAGGCTTGGAACCATAGGTGCTGGTCGGAGGAGTGATTGGGAACCAAGTCGATGAGCACCCGCAATCCCAGCCGGTGGGCTTCGGCGATGCAGGCGTCGAAGTCGTCCAACGTGCCGAAGAGAGGGTCAACCCCGGTGTAGTCCGACACGTCATAGCCGAAATCGGCCATGGGCGACGGGTAGAAGGGGGTGATCCACACGATGCCGACCCCGAGCCAGGCCAGGTAGTCCAGCTTCTCGGTGAGGCCGGGGAAATCGCCGACCCCGTCGTTGTTTCCGTCGGCGAACGACCGGATATACACCTCATAGCCCACCTCGCGGTCCCACCAGAGGAGGTGGTCTTGGGCCATGGTCACAATGTCTCTCGGAGCGGGGTGGTCTTGCTCAATCGAAGGCGATGACGCTGCGCACCACGTCGCCCGCCTTCATGGCGGCAAAGCCGTCGTTCACGTCGTCGAGGCCGATGGTGGCCGAGACCATCTCGTCGAGCAGCAGCCGGCCGTCGAGGTAGAGGTCGACGAGGCGGGGCATGTCCACGCGGAACACGTTGGAGCCCATCAGCGACCCCTGGAGGCGCTTGTCGGACATGAACAGCTCTTGGCCCTCGATCTCCACCTTGGACCCCGGCGGGATCATGCCCATCACGGTGGCGGTTCCTCCTCGGCGGATCATCCCGAATGCCTGCTGGGCGGTGATGGCCAGGCCGATGGCCTCGAAGGAGTAGTCTACTCCCCCGCCGGTGAGCTCCATGACCTGTTCCACTGGGTCGCCGTCGGCGGGATTGACCGCGTGAGTGGCGCCCAAGCGCAACGCGGTGTCGAGCTTTCGAGATTCAAGGTCGACGGCGATGATCGTGGTCGCGCCCGCTATGCGGGCGGCCTGGAGCGACGACATGCCCACGCCGCCGCAGCCGATGACCGCGACCGACGATCCCGGCCCCACACCGGCGGTGCGGAACACCGCCCCAGTGCCGGTGGTGACCCCGCAGCCGATGAGAGCGGCCCGATCCAAGGGCATGTCCTCGCGGACCTTCACCACCGCGTTCTCGTGCACCAGCATCTGCTCGGCAAATGACGACAGGTTGGCGAACTGGTTTACCTCCTGGCCACCGCGACTGAGCCGGGCGGGCTGATCCTCGGTGCGAATACAATCGACCCGGCTTTGCACGCACAGGTAGGGCCGGCCGCTCAAGCAGAATTCGCAGCGTCCGCAGAACACCGACAGACAGCAGATGACATGGTCGCCGGGCTGCACTTCGCGCACGTCGGGGCCAACCGCCTCCACCACACCGGCGGCCTCATGGCCCAGCACGATGGGCCGGGGCACAACCCAGCCCTCGGTCTCCATGAAGTGAAGATCGCTATGGCACAGTCCTGAGGCCGCGGTGTGAATCAGTACCTCGCTGCCGATCGGGGCAGCCACGTCCACCTCGTCAACCACCAAGTCTTCGTGCCCGTCCAAAAACAGCGCTGCTCTCATGGATTCTTCTCCTGCCTAGCCCCTTGACAAGCCCCGTCAAACTACCAACGGGAGGCGCTCATGTGCCGAAGCTTGGGGTTAGGAGCAGCCGGAGGTGGAGCCGCAGTCGGGGCAGGCGTGGCAGCTGCCGGCCCGGATCATGAGCACACCGCAGTCGTAGCAGACGGGGGCGTGGGCATCCAGGGGAGTCCGGCGGGTGTACGGCGACGGCGGGTCGGGCTCCACGATGTCGCTGGGCACGGTGACCGGAACCTGTTCCTCTACCCCGGGCAGGGTGGGTTGAATGCGCTCTTCAGTGGTGAATATCGCCAGTTCGTGGCGTTCCTCGGGCTCGAGGTACTCCACCGCCAGTCGGCGGAACAGGTAGTCGATGAGGCTGGTGGCGATGCGGATGTCGGGGTCGTCGGTCATCCCGGCCGGCTCGAAGCGCATGCCGGTGAAAGCGTCCACATAGGCCCGCAGCGGCACCCCGTATTGCAGCCCGTGGCTCACCGCCATGGCGAAGGAGTCCATGAACCCGGCCAGGGTGGTTCCCTGCTTGGACACTCGAATGAAGATCTCGCCAGGGCTGCCGTCCTCGTACTCCCCCACGGTGGCGAATCCCTTGCAGTCGGCCACTCGGAACTCGAAGGTGCGGCTGGTACGCAACCGGGGCAGCCGGCGGCGTTGAGGCGCCGAGACACTTGGGTTGGCATGGGTGGTTGCCGCAGCGTCGCCCACCGACAGCGGCTGGCCCAGCTTGCAGTTGTCCCGGTACACGGCCAGGGCCTTCACGCCCATCTGCCACGCGTCCACGAATAGCCGCTCGATCTCCACCGCGGTGGTGTCCTCGGGAACGTTTACCGTCTTGGAAATTCCCCCCGAGAGCCAGGGCTGAACCGCAGCCATCATCTTCACGTGGCCGCTGGGCGAGATCACGTTGTCGCCCATGGAGCAGGCGAACACCGGCAGATGAGCCGGATCCAGATGGGGGGCGCCCACCACCGTGCCCCGGGCGTGGACATGGGCCTCGATGTCGTCAACCTGCGATGGGTTGTAGCCCAGACGGTGCAGCGCCCGATCCACCGTCTGGTTGACGATGGGCATGGTGCCGCCGCCCACGAGCTTCTTGGTCTTGACCAGGCCCAAGTCGGGTTCGATGCCGGTGGTGTCGCAGTCCATCATGAACGAGATGGTGCCGGTGGGCGCCAGCACCGTGGCCTGTGAGTTGCGGACTCCCACCGTGTCGCCCCACTCCACCGCGGCGTCCCACGCGGCCCGGGCGGCGTCGAGCACATCAGGGGGCACCGGCTCGCCCTCCAGCCGGCTCAGTGCGTCCCGGTGCATGCGCAGCACTCGCCGGGTGGGCTCCTGGTTCTCGGCGAACCCCTCGAACGGTCCGAGGCGAGCAGCCATGCGCCCCGACGTCTCGTAGGCCACCCCGGTCATAAGCGCGGTGACCGATGCGGCCACGCCCCGGCCCTCGTCGGAGTCATAGGCCAGCCCCAGGGCCATGAGCATGGCCCCCAGGTTGGCGTAGCCCAAGCCCAGCTGTCGGAACCGCCGGGTAGTGGCCCCGATCTGCTCGGTGGGATAGTGCGACGGGCCCACCAATATCTCCTGGGCAACAGTTATCACCCTCACTGCGGCGCTGAACCCCTCCACATCGAATGCGCCTTGGTCGTCAACGAACGACAGCAGGTTCAAACTGGCCAAATTGCAGGCTGAGTTGTCCAGATGGAGGTACTCAGAACAGGGGTTGCTGGCAGAGATGCGGCCGGTTTCGGCTGCGGTGTTCCACCGGTTGATGGTGGTCTCGAACTGCACCCCGGGATCGGCGCACTCCCAGGCGGCCTCGGCAATCTGGGAGAGAAGCGACCGGGCCGACACCGTCTCCAGCACTTCTCCAGTGGTGCGGGCGGTGAGCTGCCACTCCCCGTCATCGACCACTGCCGACATGAAGGCGTCGCTGAGCCGCACCGAGTTGTTGGCGTTCTGGTATTGGATGGAGTGGACGTCGGCGCCGTCCAAGTCCATATCGAATCCGGCGTCGCGCA
>VYDF01000072.1 GCA_009843565.1 Acidimicrobiia bacterium
ACTTCAACGACGTCATCATTCCGGCCGAGAACGTGGTGGGCGAGGTGGACGACGGGTGGACCGTGGCCAGCCGCCTGCTGTTTCACGAGCGGGCCTCGGTGGGCAACGCCTCCCCCTATACCCAGGGCCGGCACCGGAACCGGTCGGCCGACGGGCTGGATGATCTGGCTACCATCGCCCGGGATTTTGGCGGCAACGTGGGCCGTCAGCGCCAGATCCTGGGGGAGACTGAGACGCTCAGCCGGGTGGAGGTTCTGCTGTCAGATCGGGTGGTGAAGGGAATCGAGAGCGGGTACTTCCCGGCGCCGGCCGGGTCGCTGGTGCGGCTGTTTCACGGCTTGTCCCGGGCCGATCGGTTGACGGTGGCCATGGAACTCCACGGCGATCGGGCCCTGGTGTGGAACCAGGGTGAGGACACCGGGGGCTACGGCGTGGAATATGTGCAGCGCCAGCAGACCTGCATCGGCGGCGGTACCACCGAGATGGCCCGCAACATCATCAGCGAGCGGATCCTCGGAATGCCCCGCGAGCCCGCCGCCGACCGAGACCTCCCCTTCAACCAGGTCCCCCGCAGCGGCTGAACGGGGGGCTCATGGACCAGCCGCAGATGGCCGACATCATCGAGATCGAGCAACTGCTCGCCCGCTATGCCGTCGGCATGACTAAAGACGACATCGACACCGTGTTGGAGGTGTTCACTCCCGACGGCACCTATAGCGCGTTCGGCGACATATATGCCCTGGCCGACTTTCCCCGACTGGTGGCCGCCGCCCCCAAGGGCCTGTTCTTGGTAGGTCCTTCGGAGATTGAGCTGGACGGTGACGAGGCCACCGGCACCCAGCCGCTTTGCTTCGTCGACCAGACAAACCACGACATGCGCATCGGCTACTACAACGACACCTATCGCCGTACCGACAAGGGCTGGCGATTGGCCACCCGTTCCATGACCTTCCTTCGCCGCAGCGGTGCCCGCGACGCCGGTCGCCCCCACGACCCCGAACGCCCCGAGCCGTCAGCCGATTGAACCTGCCAGTCAATCTCCGACTGCGACGAGATCGTGGACTATGACAGCTTGCGATCGGGGACGATGGCGTGGAGGCAGAATTGCCAGACCTCCTCGCCGGTGATCGGCTGGCGTACACCGGTGCTCCGCCCGGCGGTGACGGTGGCGGCCTGGAGGACGATGGCCGCTAGTCGGCGGGGGCGGCCCTCCCGAAGCAGACCGACTTTGCCAACCTGCTCCACAATCTCGGCCACGTATTCGTAGAGGGGCGAGTAGGCGGCCACCACCTCTTCGGGGTGATCGACGAGCAGCCGCTGGGCGAACTCGGCGAACAGCGGCTGCTCCGACACCCTCCCCGGCGCGCATAAGTCGTACACCATCAACACCACCTGCTCCAGACGGTGAAGCGGATCGCCTTCGGCAGTGACCTCCCGGATGCGTGCCACAGCGATGCCCATCTCCTCCTCGAACAGCACCAGCAGCAGTTCGTGCTTGCTGTCGAAGTACTGGTAGAAGCTCCGCACCGACTGTTTGGACTGGTCGACCACCTCTTGAACGGTGAATTCGGTGGATGCCTTGGTGGCGATCACCTCACGGGTGGCGTCGAGGAATTGCTGGACCCGTTTGGCGGCCCTATCCCGGGCCGAGCGGGTCGATCGCTCGATGGCTCTGTCCCGCCACACCGTGTCTGTTCCGTGCCCGACTACCTTCATTGCTCTAGCTGGCTCGCACCGCGCCGGTACCGGCATTGCCTTGGCCCATGCCCTGCCACCGGGCTTGGATCTGCTCGGGGGTCAGCTTCTCCCGACGGCTCATCGACCGGATGCTCACGTCGTGGTTGGCCGCCGCGGCCCGCAATGCTCCGACAGTGGCCTCTTCTCGCGGCACATGGGTGAAGGGGTCGAACGAATACCATCGCATGGCGTTCTCATGGGTGATTTTGGCCGCCTCGGCCTCGGTCACCCCGGCCTCGGTCATCAGCTGGGCCAGTTCCTCGGGGGCCCCGGGCCAAGCCGAATCGCTGTGGGGGTAGTCACACTCCCAACTGATGTTGTCGATGCCGATCTGGTTGCGCAGATACACACCGGTGTGGTCGGAGATGAAGCAGGTGAGAAAGTGCTCGCGGAACACATCGCTGGGCATCCGGTTGCCGAAGTCCTGCCCGGTCCATCGGTGGTGCATGTCGTAGGTGCGGTCGACCCGCTCCAGGAAGTAGGGAACCCACCCGGTGCTGCCCTCTGATAGGGCGATGCGGATATCGGGGAACTCCTTGAGTACCCGTGACCACAACAGATCGGCCGCCGCGGCCTGGATGTTCATGGGTTGAAGGGTGATCATCACGTCAGGGGGCGAGTCGGGGGCGGGGAAGCTGAGTTGGCCCGACGATCCCAGATGGATCGACAACACGGTGTCGGTGTCGCACACTGCCGTCCACAGCGGGTCCCAGTAGGAGTCGTGGAAACTGGGATAGCCCAAGGCGGCCGGGTTCTCGGTGAACGACAGCGAGTGGCAGCCCTTGTCGGCCACCCGGCGCACCTCGTCGGCACACTTCTCGGCGTCCCAGATCACCGGCAGCGCCATGGGGATGAACCGCCCCGGATGGGCTCCGCACCACTCCTCGATGTGCCAGTCGTTGTAGGCCCGCACCAGGGCCAGACCGAATTCCTCGTCTTCGACCGCGAACAAGCGGGCGGCGAAGCCGGGGAACGAGGGGAAGTTCATCGAGGCCAGTACCCCGCAGGCGTTCATATCCTTGATCCGCTCGTCCACTACAAAACAGCCTGGCCTGATCTCGTCCAGTGACTGGGGCTCCACCCCGTACTCCTCTTTGGGTCGGCCGGCCACTGCATTGAGGGCCACATTGGGCACCTCAACATCGCCGAACCGCCACACATCGGCCCCGTCGTCGCGGCGCACGATCCGGGGTGCTTCGGCCTTGAACCGCTCAGGCAAGTGGGCGTCGAACAGATCGGGAGGCTCGATGATGTGGTCGTCGACGCTGATGAGAGTGAGTTCCTCGGGGGCAAATGCCACGGCCGCCTCCTAGGTGTGAATTTGGGTCAAGGATAGGCTGGGAATGAGATTCCCCTATTATCGCAACAACATTCCAAGTTTCCGGAAAGGGACAGCGATGCCCAACCCGACGGCCACCGCCCTGCACGGGCGAGGGGTTCTTGACATTGACACCGGTGAGGTAATCGAGTCCGGCTAAGTGCGGGTAGAGGGCAACCGCATTGCCGAGGTGGGTGCCGACCGAAGCATTGCCAGCGACTGCGACGAGGTGATCGAGCTTCCTGAGCTCACTCTGTTGCCCGGCCTCATGGACATGGAGGTCAACCTGTTCATGGGCGGGCCCGGTGCGGGACTGTTCGACCCGGTGCAGGTCAACCCGGCCAAGATGACGCTACGAGCCACCGCCAACGCCCGGCGCACCCTGAGAGCCGGGTTCACCACGGTGCGAAACCTGGGTCTGTTCGTGAAGACAGGCGGATACCTGCTCGACGTGGCGCTGGGCGAGGCCATCGCCGCCGGTTGGGTGGACGGCCCCCGAATCGTGCCCGCCGGCCATGCCATCACCCCCACCGGCGGCCACCTCGATCCCACCATGTTTCAAGCGCTGGCTCCCGACGTCCTGCCGATAACGGTGGAAGAGGGGGTGGCCGACGGCATCGACGAGATCCGCCGGGCGGTTCGCTACCAGATCAAATACGGGGCCCAGCTGATCAAGTGCTGCGCCTCCGGTGGGGTGATGTCGCATACCGGACCGGCTGGCGCCCAGCAGTACTCCACCGAGGAGCTGACTGCCATCGCCGACGAGGCCCACCGCCGGGGGCTCAAGGTGGCCACTCACTGCCACGGCGACGAGGCGGTCCGCTCGGCCATCGAAGCCGGCATCGACTGCATCGAGCACGGCTTTTTGATGAGCGACGACACCATTCAGCTCATGGTGGACACCGGCACATTCCTGGTGAGCACCACCGCTTTGACTGAGAACTGGGACGTGTCCAACCAACCGCCTGAGCTCCAGGCCAAGGCGGCCGAGGTATTTCCCCAGGCCCGCCAAACCATCTCCAAGGCCATCGAGGCCGGGGTGAAGATCGCCACCGGAAGCGACGCTCCCGCGATCTGGCACGGCCGCAACGGTGAGGAGTTGGTCGTGCTGGTGAAGCGGGGCATGACTCCGCTGGGGGCCATTCGGGCCGCCACCGTGGTTAGCGCCGAACTCATCGACGCCCCCGACCTCGGTCGCATCGCCCCTGGGATGCTGGCCGACATCGTTGGAATGCCCGGCGACCCGCTCGCCGAGATCCAGCGGGTGCAGTTCGTGATGAAAGACGGCAAGGTCTACAAGCGATAAGGAGGACTCATGCCCCACTTCCCCAAGCCGGCCGAGGGCAGCTGGACCGAGCACTACCCCGGATTGGGAACCGGGCCGGTCTCCTACCAGGACTCCTACGACCCTGAGTATTGGCAGCAGGAGATCGACGCCATCTTCAAGAAGGAGTGGCTGTGTGTGGGGCGTGTTGAGCGCTTGGGGCGAGCCGGGAGCTACTTCACCAAGGAATTCCCATGGGCCAAGCGCAGCATCGTGGTGATCAAAGACCGGGAAGGCACCGTGCGGGCGTTCTACAACGTGTGCCGCCACCGGGGCAACAAGCTGGTATGGGATGACTTTCCCAACGAAGAGACTTCCGGCGTGTGCCGCCAGCTCACCTGCAAGTACCACGGATGGCGCTATGACCTCGACGGCTCGCTGGTGTTCATCCAGCAGGAATCGGAGTTCTTCGATGTCGACAAAGACGCTCTTGGGTTGGTGCCGGTGGCCTGTGATGTCTGGGAGGGCTTCATCTTCGTCAACCTCGACCCTGAACCCCAGCAGACGCTCACCGAGGCTTTGGCTCCGCTGGCCGACGGATTGGCTGGCTATCCGTTCGGCGAGATGACCCAGACCTACGAGGTGCGCTCGGAGATCAACAGCAACTGGAAGCTGTTCATCGACGCCTTCGTGGAGTTCTACCACGCTCCGGTATTGCACCAGCGCCAGGCCGCGGCCGATGAGGCGGCCAAGCTGGCCAGCTTCGGCTTCGAGGGTCTCCACTACGAATTGTTCAGCCCCCATTCGATGGTGTCGTCATGGGGAGGCATGTCGCCGCCCAAAGACCCCAAGATGGTCAAGCCCATCGAGAACATTCTGCGCAGCGGCCTGTTCGGACCGTGGGACAAACCAGCGGTGATCAACGACAACCAAGATCTCCCCCCGCTGCTCAACCCATCCAAGCACCGAGCCTGGGGCATCGACTCGTTCGTGCTGTGGCCCAACTTCATGATCCTGTTCTGGGAGACGGGCTGGTATCTGACTTACACGTATTGGCCCCTGGGACCCAGCAAGCACCTGTTTGAGTCGACCCTCAACTTTGCTCCGCCTGAGAACGCCAGCCAACGCGCCGCTCAGGAGTTCGCCTTCTCCACCTTCAAGGAGTACGCCTTCCAAGACGCCAACACCCTGGAGGCCACCC
>VYDF01000233.1 GCA_009843565.1 Acidimicrobiia bacterium
TGGCAACCATCGCGACCCTGCCTTCACGCGAACGCTCCGCACGGGTGCAGACCCAACGCTTGGGACTTTCCGGCGGAGCGGGCTTCGGTTGTGCCGTCCGGTTCCCAGAGCAGGGTGATTGCTGCCGGTGGGCCTGGACGGACGTCGCTTTACACGAACAGTGCCGACCGGAGCCGGCACGAATTAGAAAGGATAGCGGTTGCAGGGGCAATGGCCAAATCCCCGATTGGGCAAAAGGCGACGGTTAGCGTGAAAACGTGGACGACGTTTCGTCCGAAGAGACACCGTCCCAGAGGGTCCCGCCGTGGCTGTTTCGCGCCATCTTGACCGGCGCCGCGGCCCTCGGCGGGCTCTATGTGCTGGCATGGCTGATCGAAGAGCTGAAAACGCTCATCGTGATTGTGCTGGTTTCGTTCTTCTTGTCTTTCGCGCTGGAGCCCGCGGTAAATCGCATGGAACGGGTGGGCATTCGCCGGGGCGTGGGCACGGGAATCATGTTCTTGGCGTTGCTGGCGGCGGTGGGGCTGTTTTTGTGGGCCATTGGCACTGTTCTGGCCGATCAAATTGGCGAATTTGCCGACGACGCTCCCGGTTACATCAACGACATCGAGGACTGGGTAGAGGACACCTTCGACATCGAGGTCGACGCCCAGGGGCTGCTCGAGGAGTTTCAAGAGGGTGGGGCGGTGGCCAACTTGGCCGCCCGGCTCGCCGACAACCTGATCAACCTCGGCGCCACGGTGCTTCAAGTGCTGTTCCAGATCCTCACCATCGTGCTGTTCACGTTCTATCTGGTGGCCGAGGGGCCGAAGCTCCGCCGCAATATCTGCTCCCTGCTGTCCCCCCAGCATCAGCGCCAAGTGCTGAGCATTTGGAATCTGGCCATCGACAAGACCGGGGGATACATCTACAGCCGGCTGATCTTGGCGGTGATCTCGTTTTTGGTCCACTGGCTGGTGTTCTGGCTGGTAGGTGCGCCGTTTCCGATGCCGATGGCGATGTGGGTGGGCTTGATTTCGCAGTTCGTCCCGGTGATCGGCACCTACATCGCCGGGGCCCTGCCCGTGTTGATCGGGCTGTTGGACAGGCCATCGACCGGACTGGCCATTCTTATCGCCATTGTGGTGTACCAACAGGTGGAGAACTACCTGCTTCAACCCAAGGTCACCGCCCACACCATGGAGATCCACGTGACCGTGGCGTTCGGGGCCGTAATTGTCGGCAGCTTGCTGCTGGGGGCAGTAGGAGCGGTGCTGGCCCTTCCCGCAGCCGCCACTATCCAGGCCTTCTTATCCAGCTACCTCGAACGGCATGAAGTAGTGCAAGAGCTCGAAGACGCCGAAGCAGCCCAAAATCCCGAACGCGACCCCATGAGTCAGCGCATCCGCAAAGCAGTGCGCCAGGTGTTCACTCCCAAGTAGCGAACCGGCCCGGGTCAGGAGCAGGCGGCGAGGGCGGCGTCGTAGTTGGGCTCGTCGGCGATGGCCGCCACCAGCTCGTTGTGGGCCACGGTGCCGTCGGGGGCGATGACCACCACGGCGCGGGCGGTGAGGCCGGACAGGGGGCCGTCGACCATCTCCACGCCATAGTCGTCCAAGAATTCCCGATTGCGGAAGATGGAGCCGATGGTCACATTCTCGATGCCCTCGGCACCGCAGAAGCGGGAGCCGGCAAAGGGCAGGTCCATCGAAGCGCAGATCACGGTGGTGTTGTCGAGGCTGGCGGCCCGCTCGTTGAAGGCCCGCACGCTGTTGGCGCACACTCCGGTGTCGATGCTGGGGAAGATGTTGAGCACCACGTTGCGGCCGGCCAGTCCCTCCAGTGAGACGGGCGACAGGTCGCCGCCGGTCAGCGTGAACGCCGGTGCCGCTGAGCCAACTGCGGGGAGGTCGCCGCCGGTGTTGATTGTCGTGTCTCCGAATGTGGTCTGTGCCATAGCAGTGTTGTAGCAGCCCTGCGGGTTGGATTCGGTGCCGGGGAGCGAATTGCCATCCCCCGGCAGGCTGGCGGGTCCTGTCCCGGCCCAGCCCGCCGTCCTCCATGGAGTCCGGGCGGCGGGCGCCCTGAGCCGGGCCACCCCCCAGCCTGCCTCCGATAGTGGCCGCTCAAAGGAGCCTTAATTTTGTGGCGCGGGAGAGGTTTTGTTGGGCGGTCAGAAGATGGGCGTGGTCGATGAGGCGGCCTTCGTGGCGAAAGGCGCCGATGCCTTGGGCTTCGGCTTCTTCGATCGCGGCGATGAGGAGGCGCCAGGCTTCGATCTCGGCAGGAGTGGGGGAGAAGATCTGGTTGACGACGGGGATGTGGGTGGGGTGGATGATCATCATGCCCTCATAGCCGAGTTGCCGGGTCTGCTGGGCAAATTGAGTGAGGCCGTCGAGGTCGTCGACGGTCCCCCACAGGCCGGACAGGGGGTTGGGCACCCCGGCCGACCGCACGTCGATGAGCACCTTTTGACGCAGATACAGGGTTTCAGTGCCTTCGGGCGTCCATTGGAAGCCCACTGAGCGGCCCAAGTCGCCGTGGCGACCGGTGGCGCCGCCCATGTAGGCCACCCGGTCGGAGGCGGTGGCCAGTTCGTAGGCCTGGCGCACTGCCGATGCGGTCTCCACCAGCGGCATGATCAGAACCTGGGTGCCTTCCAGGGCGGCATCGGCGACGGCTACTTCTTCGGGATCGGTGACCTGGGGCAGCATGAGCGCGGTCAACGATGGGTGAAGGCAGGCGTCCACATCGGGGGCGAAGTCGGCCGTGCTTACCGCCGAAACCCGGACGAACACCGCTGGTTGATCGGGCCTGTGGCCTTCCAACGCCTGGCGGACGAAGCCTCGGGCCTCATCAGCCGCCCCGCGGGGTATGGCGCTCTCCAGGTCGAACACCACTCCGTCGGCATCCGAGGCCAGCGCCTTTTGCATCCGATCCGGCCTATTGGCGGGAACGAACAACAGGCTGCGAATGGGCGGGGGGTCGATGCTCATGTCGGCGGCGATCAGATTCCCTCGGCCTCGACTTCTTCTCGGCTGACGCCCAACACGAACAGCACCGCGTCGAGGTAGGGCACGCTGACGGCGGTCTCAACCGCTTGGCGGACCTTGGGCTTGGCGTTGAAGGCGATGCCCAGTCCGGCGGCGGTGAGCATGTCGATGTCGTTGGCTCCGTCGCCCACAGCCACGACCTGCTCGGGCGACACTCCTTCGGCGGCAGCCACTTCGTGGAGGATCTCGGCTTTGCGGGGGCGGTCCACGATCGGGCCCTCCAAGTCGCCGGTGAGCTTGCCGTCGGCCATCTCCAGGGTGTTGGCGTAGGCGTAGTCAAGCTCGAAGTCTTGCTTGAGCCGGTTGCAGAACCGGGTGAACCCGCCGCTGACGATGGCGATGGTAAACCCCAACCGCTGAAGGGTGGTCAAAAAGGTGCGAGCACCAGGAGTGAGGGTGACCTGATCCCACACCCGCTCCAGAGCGGCCTCGTCCAGCCCGGCCAGGAGGCGAACTCGGTCTCGCAGGGCGGTCTCGAAGTCGATCTCCCCCCGCATGGCCTGCTCGGTGAGCTTTTGGCACACCTCCACACACCCGGCCTCGGCGGCCAGCAGATCGATCATCTCGTCCTGGATGAGGGTGGAGTCCACGTCGAGCAATGCCACCCGCTTGGCCCGCCGGGCCAGCCCTTCTCGCTGGATGGCCACATCGAATTCGGGGTTGGCCCCGGCAACCGAAAGCAGATTGCGCCGAATGGCGTCGGCGTCGCCTCCCTCCACAAGCAGTTCGTAGCTGTAGATGGGATAGCGGGACAGGCGCACGATGCGGTTGATGTTGCCGCCGCCCTCGGCGATGGCAGTCGCGGTAGTGGCCAACATCGCCGGAGTCAGCTCCCGGCCCAGCACAGTGATGGCGTAGGCACCGCTGTGGGCAGTGGGGGTGGGATCGACCACGTCGAATTCGACGGTGACCTTCTGCTCCCAGCCGAACAGCAACAGGTCTTTGAGCAGATCTTGGCCGGGAGGAACCTCCATCACGATGCCCAGGGTTAGCTGGCGGCGGATGACCACCTGCTCCACGTCTTGAATCTGGGCTCCACCGGCGGTCAGCACGTTGAGCAGGGCTGCGAACAACCCGGGGCGGTCGGGTCCGGAGACCCGGAGCAGGATTACCTGGAAGGCCACACCACTATGGGTTGGTCCATTGAGCCCTCGGGGGTTTCGATCGGGCGCATTCGGCCGTATTGAGGAAATCTGTCAGCCGTGCTGGAGCTTGATCTCGATGTCGACGCCCGCAGGAAGGTCCAGTCGCTGAAGGGAGTCCACGGTCTTAGGACCGGGATCCACGATGTCGAGCAAGCGCTTGTGAATGCGGATCTCGAAGTGCTCGCGGCTGTCCTTGTCTTTGTGGGGTGACCGGATCACGGTGAAGCGGTGCTTTTCGGTGGGCAGCGGGACAGGTCCCCGCAAATCGGCTTGAGTGCGCTTGACCGTTTCCACGATCTTCTTCGTGGACTGGTCGATGATCTCGTGATCGTAGGCTTTGAGCCGGATGCGGATTTTCTGTCCTGCGGCCATGGCAGCTACTTGACGATCTTGGTGACGGTGCCCGCACCCACGGTGCGGCCGCCCTCGCGGATGGCGAATCGCAGTCCCTCGTCCATGGCGATCGGGGCGATCAGCTCCACGACCATTTCCGTGTTGTCGCCGGGCATGCACATCTCGGTGCCCTCGGGAAGGGCGATGGTGCCGGTGACGTCGGTGGTGCGGAAGTAGAACTGGGGCCGGTAGTTGCTGAAGAACGGCTTGTGGCGTCCGCCCTCTTCCTTGGTCAGCACGTAGACCTGGGCCTCGAAGTTGGTGTGAGGGGTGATGGAGCCGGGCTTGGACAGCACCTGGCCCCGCTGAACCTCGTCCTTGTCGGTGCCCCGCAACAGGGCGCCGATGTTGTCGCCGGCGCGGCCCTCATCCAACAGCTTGCGGAACATCTCCACTCCGGTGCACACCGTCTCGGCCGTATCCCTGATGCCGACGATCTCCACCTTGTCGCCGGTGTTCACGATGCCCTGCTCCACCCGGCCGGTGACCACGGTGCCCCGCCCGGTGATGGAAAACACATCTTCGATCGGCATCAGGAACGGCTTGTCCACGTCTCGCTCGGGCTCTTCGATGTACGTGTCCACCTGCTCCATCAGATCGATCACCTGCTGGGCGGAATCGGCGTCGCCATCAAGGGCCTTGAGGGCGGATACCGGGATCACCGGGATGTCGTCGCCGGGGAAGTCGTACTCGTTGAGCAGCTCCCGAACTTCGAGCTCCACCAACTCCAGCAGCTCCTCATCGTCCACCATGTCGACCTTGTTCAGGGCTACCACGATGGCCGGCACGCCCACCTGGCGGGCCAGCAGCACGTGCTCCCGGGTCTGGGGCATGGGGCCGTCGGCGGCCGACACCACCAAAATGGCGCCGTCAACCTGGGCCGCGCCGGTGATCATGTTCTTGATGTAGTCGGCGTGGCCGGGCATGT
>VYDF01000232.1 GCA_009843565.1 Acidimicrobiia bacterium
ATCCGGGATGGGTGGATCCGACCACCGTGGGACAACCAGTCAGTGGCATGCCCGGGCTGCTCACCTTCCGGGGCAACCCCACCCGCACCTTCTACGGCACCGGCCCCGCTCCCCGGGCGCCGGAGGTGCTGTGGCGGTTCACCGGCAGCGCCGAGCGGGATCTGTGCTCGCTCACCACCTGGGAGGCCGGCACCACCCTTTGGTGCGGAGCAGGCTGGACTGGCCAGCCGGCAGTGATCGAGTGGGATGAGCGCACCTGGGTGATTGCGGGCACCTACACCCCAGGGGTCCATTTCTTGGACGCCGCCACCGGCGAGCAGCTGCTACCCGAGTTTGTGGTGGGCGACCTTGTCAAAGGGTCGGTGACCGTCGATCCTGACGGCTACCCCCTGGTGTACTTCGGCTCCCGGGACGACTATTTCCGGATAATCGCCTTCGACCGGGAGGAGCCCGTCGAGCTCTGGTCGGTAAACGCCGACGAGTTTTCGCCAGTGCTGTGGAACGACGATTGGGACGGAGCGGGCCTGGTGCTGGACGACTACCTGTTCCAGGGAGGGGAGAACAGCCACTTCTTCATCGCCAAACTGAACCGCGGGTTCGACGCCGACGGCCTTGTATCCATTGATCCCGAGATCGTGTTCACCAGCCCCGGGTGGGACGACGAGCTGCTAAGCGTAGTAGTTGACGGGAACATTTCCATCGAAACCGGCATGACCGTGGTGGGAAATACCCTGTATTTCGCCAACTCCGGAGGCTTGGTGCAGGGCTGGGACATCACCGGGTTGGCTGACGGGCAAGACCCGGAGCGGGTATTCCGCTATTGGGTGGGCGACGATGTGGACGCCACTGTGGTGGCCGATGCCGAGGGCTTTATCTACGTCGGGGTGGAATACGAGCGGGGCAACTCCCGCAGCCAGGAACTGGGCCAGATGCTTAAGCTCGACCCTTCGGCCGAAGATCCCCTGGTTTGGGGCACCGACCTTCGCAACGCGGGGATCGATGGCGTGTGGGCCACCCCCGCTTTGACCGAAGAGATGGTCTACGCGCCTACCAACGCCGGTTTCTTGTACGGATTGCGCAGAGATACCGGCGAGATCGTGTGGAGAAAGCGGATGACTGGTCCGGTGTGGTCGTCGCCGGTGGTCGTCGACAACCTGCTCATCCAAGGCGACTGTGCTGGAACCATATTCGCATTCGACATCTCCCAGACCTTGGTCGAACCGCCGGAGGCGTGGCGGATCAATTTGGACGGCTGCGTGGAGGCCACCCCCGCGGTGTGGAACGGCGTTCTGTACGTCGCCGGCCGAGACGGCGCCTTCTACGCTATCGGCGACCGCTGAGCTGGCCATTACCCTGACACCGTGGCTGAGCCGTTTCGGATTGCCGTGCCCGATGAGGTGATCGACGACCTCCACCGTCGCCTGGATGCCACCCGCTGGCCCCAGGCGCTGGAGGGCGTGGGGTGGGACTATGGTTCCGACGCTTCATACATCGCCGAGCTGTGTCGCTATTGGCGCCACGACTACGACTGGCGGGTCTATGAGGCCGCGCTCAACCAGTTGCCCCAGTTCACCCAGCGCGTCGACGGACTCGACATCCACTTCATCCACGCCGAGGGCAAGGGCCCTGATCCGCTGCCGCTGGTCATCACCCACGGCTGGCCTAGCTGCTTCTGGGAGATGCACAAGGTGGTCGGCCCGCTCAGCGATCCCGCGGCCCATGGCGGCGATCCCACCGATGCCTTCCACGTGGTGGCCCCGTCGCTGCCCGGCTACGGATTCTCCTCACCCCCGACCCAGCCGGGAGTGTCGTCGGCCAAAGTGGCCGACATGTGGTCCGAGCTCATGGCCGCACTCGGCTACCAGCGGTTCGGGGCCCAGGGAGGCGACTGGGGATCAGCGGTGAGCGCCGCGCTGGGCGCCATGCATCCCGATCGCATGGTCGGCATCCACCTGAACATGGTGGCCCCGCCCATCGACGAGGCCGCTCTCACCCCTGAGCAGCGCCAATGGTGGGAGGGTGTGAAGCAATACCGCGACCGGGAGTGGGGCTACGTACACCTTCAGCGCACCAAACCGCAGACCGCGGCAGTGGGCCTCACCGACTCGCCCGCCGGCCTGGCCGCATGGATCATCGAGAAGTGGTGGAGGTGGAGCGACATCGACGGCCCCGGCGGGCGGGACCTGGCCCGGCGCTACACCCTGGATGAGCTGTGTACCCTGCTCACCATCTATTGGGCCACCGCCACCATCGGCCCGTCGATGCGCATGTACTACGAGAGCTTCGGGGCTGGGTCGGCGTTCAACCAACCGCCGAGGATTGCAGTGCCCACTGGGGTGGCGGTGTTCAACGAGAAGAATCGCCCGCCCCGAGAGCTGGCCGAGCCCTACTACAACATCACCCGGTGGACCGAAGTTGACGACGGCGGTCACTTCCCGGCCCTGGAGAATCCAGATGTGCTGGTGGAAGAGGTACGGGCCTTCTTCCGCCCCATTCGCTGAGACAGAAAGAGATAAGCCAATGACTCGACTCGGAATCATCGGACTGGGCGACATGGGCGGCGCCATCGCCGAGGGCGTGCTCACCGGCCAGTGGGACGACGACGTGGAGGTGGTGGGCTACGACATCTCTGCCGAGGCCATGGACCGGTTCGCCGACCTGGGCGGCGTGCCGGCTGCCTCGGTGGGAGAGCTGGCCCGCCAGGTGGACCTGGTGGCGGTGGTGGTGATCGACGACGCCCAAGTACGCCAAGTTTGCTCGGGCGGCGACGGGGCCATCGCTGGAGCGGCGGAGTCGGGGGCATTGGTGGCCGTTCACTCCACCGTGCTGCCCGCCACGGTGATCGAGCTGGCGGCCGAGGCCGACGAGGCGGGGGTGGCACTGATCGACGCCCCCGTCACCGGGGGCACTCCTTCGGCCCGAAGTCGGGACCTCGTGGTGTTCTGCGGGGGTGATGAGGCCCATACCGAGCAGGGTCGTCCCCACTTCGAGCGCTATGGGGGCATGGTGGTCAACGTCGGTCCGCTGGGCTCCGCGCTAAGGGCCAAAGTAGCTCGCAACCTCATCAGCTACGCCGAAATGGCCGTGGCCCACGAGGCCATCTCGTTGGCCGCAGCCGCCGACGTGGACTTGAAGGCGTTCGCCGACATCGTGAGCTATTCCGATCGGAACATCGGCCCCCACATGGGCGTCTTCACCCGTCCGATCGTCTATCCGCCCCCGGCGTTCGGCGGCAGCTTCACCCGCATTGCCCACAAAGACCTGGGGGGCGCGCTGGCCTTGGGCGAAGAGCTAGGCGTCGACCTGCCCATCACCGCGCTGGTGGATCAGCACATCGACGCCGCGTTCGGCGAGTAGCCGGGGCGCGGGACTAGGACTGGGGCAGGACCCGGCGGAAGCTAGTCGAAGGTAACGGTTCCGGCGTCGAGCACTACTCGGTCGCCCACCCGGGTCTGGAACCGGGCCGATCCGCCGCCCTCGTCCCAGATATGGACGTCGAGGGTCTCGCCTGGGAGCACCGGCGAGGAGAACCGGCCGTGCATCGACTTGAAACGGGTCGGATCGCTGTCGCACAAGGTGTGCAGCAGCGCCCGCCCGGTGAATCCGTAGGTGCACAAGCCGTGCAGGATCGGAGTGTCGAATCCGCCGGCGGCGGCAAACGACGGGTCGGAGTGCAGCGGGTTGCGGTCGCCGTTG
The DNA here is from genome assembly GCA_009843565.1 of Acidimicrobiia bacterium. GTDB lineage: Bacteria > Actinomycetota > Acidimicrobiia > Acidimicrobiales > Bin134 > Poriferisocius. The sequence continues at coordinate 3,697 of VYDF01000232.1, forward strand.
AGCCGGTATAGCAGAGCCTGGTCGGAACGGGTCTGGTAGGTGACCACGTGGTCGGCGTCGCGCTCGGGCACCTTAGGCGGGCTGGCCGGACCCCGGTCTCCGCCCCAGCCGCCTTCGCCCCGGATGAACAGCGAGGTGACGTTGGTGAACAGCGGCTGTCCGTCGGCGGTGTCGGTGACGTCGCTCTCCAGCACCACCAGGGCGGCCTTGCCCTTGTCGTAGATGCCGGTGACACGGCTCACCGAGCTGACCGTGGCCGCCACCGGCAGCGGCTTGTGGAGGGTGAACCCCTGCTCGCCATGCACCAGCAGCGCCGGGTTGTAGGTCCCGATTTTGGCCAGAGGGCTGTTGGCGCCGCCCACACCGCCGCCCAGAACCACGCACATGGTGGGCAGGGCCTTCTGCTCCACGTCTTTGGTGTTCTCGGTGGTGAACTCCAGCTCGAACCCAGTGGGATCGCTCATGCCCGCGCCCACGCCCAAGGAGTACAACAGGGCATCTTTGGACTTCCAGCTCGAGGTGCTCGGATCGCTCTCGGCGCCGACGGCGGTTGGGTCGAGGGGCATGGGGGGCTCCTAACGGGATTGGGGTTCTTGGGCGCCTGGTTGCGCCGTGGCAGTGCCCAAAACATACCGTTGCCGTCGTGGCCCATATCAATCAGCCAGGCGGCCCGTTCCAGGCCATCGACCATCCGGCGGTGGCCGGCCGGGAGCGGGAGCTGCGGGCGCTGGCCGACGCGGTGCGACGGCTGGTGGCCGCCACCGTGACCAACACCGCCTCGCCCGCCGACACTGCTGCGCTGGCCGATGAGGCCAACGCTCTAGCCGACCGCATTGAGGCCCATGTGCCGGCCGAGCCCCCTCCCCGATACGGCCCCGGCGGACTTGAAATCGAAGGCCCGCCCATTACCCACAAGCGGGCGCCGTTCGATTACGTGACCGGCATCTGCAACCCCACAGCGGTGCCGGTGGAGATGACGGTTCACATGGACACCGATCCCCCCAAGACCCGGGGCCGGGCGGTGTTCACAACCGTGTATGAGGGACCGCCCGGATGCGTCCACGGGGCGGCCATCGCCTCGGCTTTCGACATGGTGTTCACCAGCGCCTGCTCTACCCGTAACGCCAGCGGCCCCACCATGATGCTTTCGGTGCGCTATCGGCGCCCCACGCTGCTCGAGGTGGAGACCGTGTTCGAGGGGTGGGTGGAGACCTTCGACGGCACCATTACCGAGGTCAAGGGCCACGCGCTGCAAGACGGCCAGGTCACCGCGATGGCCGAGGGAGTGTTCCGCCACCTTGACCGGGAGACGCTGAACCAGCTCGCCCAAACCCGTGGGCCGAATGCCGAAGAGGACGCCGACTAGGAACGCCCAGCGCCGACGGCCCTAGGCCTATGCCCCCACCGGCTTCGAAGGCGTGAACTCGGCGGGCAGGTGCTTGATGCCGTGGATGAATGCCGACGACAGCGGCTCCGGCTCGCCGGTGGCGTGGATGTCGCCGATGCGGGCAAACAACTCGCGGAACATCACCTTGATCTCCCGACGGGCCAGGTGCGCCCCGAGGCAGTAGTGGGGTCCGGGCCCGCCGTAGCCCACGTGGGGGTTCGGGTCGCGCAGCACATCGAATCTGTGGGGCTCGTCGAACACCGACTCGTCCCGGTTGGCGCACAGATAGTTCATCACCACCATGTCGCCCTCGTCGATCTTCTGGCCCTCTAGCACCGTGTCGCTCAGCACTGTGCGGCGCATGTAGGTGACCGGGCTGGCGATGCGCACGATCTCCTCCACCGCG
>VYDF01000144.1 GCA_009843565.1 Acidimicrobiia bacterium
CTCGGAGATCGCTACGGCTGCCGGCCCTTGGGAACTTCTAGGCGGCTCTCCCGGTGGTCGCGCGCCCAGCTAATCAAAATCAACACAACCCAAGGGGGTACGACACCCAAATGGGCCAAGCTCTCCGACATTCCCAAAACGTCATAGAAAAGCCGGCCAATGCCGAAGCCGGCACCAACGCACACAAGGGACACAACCAAGAACCTTCGACGGTTTTGAGCTATAGCGGGCCAAGGCCCAAACAGCGGGAATTCTTTGTCAGGCCCGGTTGCGGCAGTTCGGCGCTTGCTCGCCACGGCCTCAGACTAGCCGCCCCCGCCCCCTGTGGAGCTGCTGGTGGCCCTCAGCGCCTCCAGCTCGGTTTGGGGGCCGTGGGGGTACCCGAGTACCGGGCCGAGGCCCTAACGGGCCGCTGAGGGGAGCTGGGAGCGCCCACAGCGCCGGTTTCCGACGCCTCCGGGGCCGGCATCGCCTCAGAGCCCGACAGGGCGACGCTGGAGCTGCTGTGGAGGCCCTGGGCAGCGCTGAGGGCGCTGGAGCTGCTGTGGCCTCGGCCCTCGCCGCCGACGCCCAAATCTGACGGCGTGCCGCCCGTCACGTTTGGGGGATGCTGCGGAGCGCACCGGCCCGTTCGCTGTCGATGAGAGACGAGCGCGCTATCGTTAGTGCCTCTTATGGCTCTGGTTCCCGAGACCAAACGGCGGGATATCCCATGGGTCGGCAGCATCGTCTATGGCTTGGGCGCGATGATGCTTCTCGGCTGGCTCACACGCGGCGACGCCCCCACATGGGTGCTGGTCGCGGCCGTCTGCCTCGCAGGCTCAGCAGTCGCCGGAACTGCGCTGGCCAGACTCCGGCGCCGCCGCGGCTGAGGCCCTGTCCCTGGAGCCGCTGGAGGCCCCTCGGCTTGACCATTGCCTCCGGGTCGTCGGCGGAATTGTCACAAGAGGATGGGATCATGGGCCATGGCCAAGAGGCCGACACCGCAGGAGACCGCCACCGGCCGGCGGGGGTTAGCGATGGCGTGGGCCGCGCTGGATCAGGCGGGGCCGCCGCCGCGGTGGCTGGCCTGCGGGGCCAATGTTGAACAGCAGAGTCCCGGGCTCGCCCAGCTCGAGCCGCCGTCGCAGCCGTGATGAGAGGATTCGGGGCCGGCGGCCGCTGGGTTGGGGGCTGTGGCCCGCTATCAGGACTGCGATCCGGAGGTGTGCGGGATCGACGCCGCCGAGTCGTCGCTGTCAGCGCCGCTGGCGGTGTGGGGGCGCTGGCTGATGAACCAATCTCTGGACCGAGCCGAGGCCATGGCCGCCGGCCCCGAGCCCGTTGCGGGCCAGCTCCAGATACATCGCGGAGTCCGAGCACTAGCCCGTCCGCGTCGCTGCGGTCGCATCTACCTCGGGGCTGGCGCGGCCCGCGGCGGGACTCGTCGTGTTGTGTTGGGATGGTCTGGGTTGGGTTGGGCGGGTTAGAGGCCGAGGTCTGTGTTTTGGCCGAGGTGTCTGGTTGTGTCGCGGATGCGTTGTTCGAGTTGGGCTTCTAGCAGTGGGAGGACTTGGTTGTCCTTTGCCCGGTCGGCGGTTCTCTTGGAGTGGACGATGTCGGCCAGGTCGGCGCATGGGAAGGTGATGCGGCGCCCGTCGACTTCGACGGATACCAGGTGGGAGGACTTGATCAGTTGCTGGTATCCGTCGAGGCCCGATGGGTGGAACGTCAAGTCGAAGTCGCCGTTGTCGCAGGTGAGGTTCCACACCCGGGCCCGTCCCAGCGATTCGCCGGTGTGGTTGAACGCAAGGCTCTGGTCGTCGACTCGGATCTTGGCGTCGAGGTCGTAGAGGGCTTGCGAGAGCCGGTCGAGGTTGTCGGGGCCCAGATCGGGGGTGAAGTCGATGTCTTCTGTCTTGTAACTCAATTGGTAGCCCTGGGCCTCTACGGCCCATCCGCCGATCACCACGAAGTTCACGCCGCGCTCGGCGAGCGCGGCCGCGATGCGCTCTAGGCGGTCGGCGGTGTCCATGGCCGCTGCTGGGTCAGTCCAACACCACCGCGGTCGCGAACGCGCTCTGGCCGTTTCGCATCCGCCTGGCGTAGCGCCCAGGGTCGCCCAGGGCTCGCAGGTGCAGCCCGTCGTCGTGATCGTCGTAGGGCTCAAGGCGGGCCCGCAAACCGAATCCCATCGCTGACAGGACCCTCTCAAGCTCCTTGACCGGGGGGCGGAGCGCGCCGCTTTCGATGGCGGCTACTCCGGCCCGGCCCAGTCCGGTTGCTGCGGCAAAAGCGGCCTGCCCCATTCCGCGACGCTGTCGCGCTGAGCGCACCAAAATGGCCGCCCAGCCGCCGCCGTCGCGGCGAGTCGGCCCTGCCCCGAACAACCGAGGCGGAGCCGGATCGGTCCCGTCCCAGTCCGGCTGCGCCCCCAAAGGCGGGCCAGGAGGCCGAAGGCCGTGGCCCCTCCGGAACTCGACGAGCTCCGCGAACGCCCGTCTCACCCGCGCCACCTCAGACTCGCATACCATCGAAAAACCGGCACTAGGTTGACCGTCGGCGCCCGCCCGCACCTCCAGGCCCACCGAGTTGACCAGCCGTTCTACCGTGTCCAGCACCGGGTCGAATTGGCCCGCCTCAATAGCCCCCACTAACTCGGCTTCGCAGCCGGCGGCCTCCGCCACCTCCACAGGCAGCACCCCCAAAGCAGCCCGAGCGACCAGAACCAAACCAGCAGCCGTCCCCACAGGCGCATCAACCCCGCGCCCAGCGCCCAGCGCTCCCCGAGCCGTCACAGCGTCGCCAGCCACAGCCCAATTCTACCCCGAGCCGCGGGCCGCGGCATCCCACAACCCTCGATCCGCGGCGACCGCCTGCCCGCTCGCCGACGACACCGGCCCAACCTTCCTGAACCGCCGAACCGCACCAAGAATCCGCAAACCCCAACACCAACAAAGCACCCGCCAGCCACCCAGCGGCCAACACCCGCCAGCCGCGAGAGTCAACAGCCCAAGCACCCCGACACCCGCACCCGTCGCCGGCACCGTGGCCAACACCGGCCAGCAACAACCAGCCCAATCCCCAAACCCGACGACAATCGCCGAAATCACGCCCGCGATCCTGGCAAGGGCCACAGGCCCCAACCGGTCGAAACCCCCTGTGCCACCGGTCGAAACCCCAAAAGACCGCCCGCAACGGTCCAATGCCGGATTGGTCGGGTGCAGCAACGGTCGGCTGATCGAGACCGGGACCGAGCGGGGTAGAGGTTCCCTCCGTTGTCCGGCCTAGTGGTCTTATGCGCTGCTTAGATCGTGTTGACAAAGGGTTGGGTCAATTTGGCCTTGTGCGCCGTATACCCCTGCTGGAGGGGTTCAACTCCCCTTGGCTCCACGCTCCCAAGCCCCCCTGGGAGTCACACCGCTCTACAGGCAGACGCCGGCGAAGATGCGCTGAAGCTCGGCGAACTGCCGGAGGCCGGTTTCGGTGTAGCCAGCCCGCTCGGCGTGGGTGCCACTGCCTCTGAGAGAGACCTCCACGATGTTGTCGAGGGTGGCGGTTATGTCCGTTAGGAGCTGTGGAATCCGGTCGGACCCCAGGGTTGGGATGATGGCTTTGAGGAGCTCGGAGTACGCGCCGAGCTGTTTGAACACCTCTGCACCGGTCGTGCCGGGCGGCAGCGCGGGGATGACGGAGGCGGAGGCCGGGATCGTAACGAAGAACTGCATGTACGCGACAGCCGCTGAAGCGGTGTCGGCCTCGGCCAGCCAGCCTGGGCACATGCCCTCCACGTCGGCCAGCTCGACGGCTGTGAGTGCCACCCCGCACCTGTCGGGCACCAGCGACACGTCCACCGTGAACATGCACCTGTAGTCGTTCAACAGCGATTCCTGCGCCTCGATGAGAGCCCGTTGGTCGGCTATCAGGGCCTCCTGATCGGCTATCAGGGCCTCCTCGGGGGAAAGAGCCGACTGGGCCGAGGCGGCGCCGGCGAGTAGCGCCACCGCGAAAACGGCGGCGAAAAGGGCTCTTCTCATAGTCATGAGCCGCAGCTTATTGCTGCCGTTCTTCCTTACCAAGATGGTGATCCCGTTCCTGCCCAAATTGGCCTAACCTTTGTCAACACGCCCTAGCCTGCTGCGGCTAGGTCGGCGTCGAGGGTTTCAACCACGACCAGCTCGCCGTCGATGAATTCGGCTACGAGGTACTGGCCGTAGCGGGGGTCGCCGACCCCGTCGAGTTCCAGCGGGCCGGAGACGCCGTCGTAGTCGATGTCGGCTCCTTCGGCGATCAAAGCGGCGCACTGTTTGTAGTCGAAGCACTTTTGGCCTGTGGCGGTCACCGCCTGCACTTGTTTGATGATGTCCGGGCCGGCGGTTGAGCCGGCGGCGGCCGACGCCAAGGCCAACACCACCACACAGTCGTACGCCTGGGCGCCGTAAAGCACGTTGCCGCCGGTCAACGGCTCTAGGCGCAGGTTGTGCTTCTTTCCGCCGCCCACGGTGATGGCTTTGAGCCCGTCGAGAACGCCGGGGTTGGCCGGGTCCACCATCTCATTCAGGTCTGGGGCGTATGTCCCGTCGCTGCCATAGATGGCAGACGGGGGCACGCCGACCTCGAGCAGGCCCCTGATGATCTGCGCCCCCTCGGTGAAGGAGATGAGCACCACCGCGTCGGCGCCCATGGCCTCAACGGCGGCGACGGTCGCATCGAAGCTGGTGGCATCCTCGTCGTAGGCGAGAATCCGATTCGCCACTCCGAGGTTGTCGAGGTTCTCGGCCAAAAGCTCGGCCAGCGAATTGCCCCAGTCGTCGGCCCGGGCGGGCAGCGCCACGTTTGTGGCCCCCTCGCCCGCCACCATGTTGGCCAGGATCAGCGCGGCCGCCTGGGTGGGCGGCACCGTGCGGAAGTAGTAGGCGGCGTTCTCCTGTGTCGAAAACGACGTCGATGTGTTCGAAGGCGCGCACTGGGGGATCTGGGCGTCATACAGGGTCTGGATGAACGACTGCGACCCCCCCGCCGCCGATGCCCCCACGATCACATGGGCGCCCTCCCCCAGCAGCCGATTGACGGTTTCGGGCGCCACATCGGGATCGGTGGCCGAATCGCCGGTCAGCAACCGGACATCTCCGCCCGCAGCCCGGATGTCCTGCACCGCCAATTCGATGCTGACGATCATCGCAGGGCCGAACAAAGCCAGCGACCCGGTCTCAGGCATCACCGAGCCGACCACCAACTCGAAACCACCGGGCACGGGTGCCGCCGCCTCGGCCGGCTCAGCCACCGAAGCGAGACCACCGCCGCCACCGCCGCCGCACCCCGCGGCAACCGCCGCGGCCAACACAACCACCCAAAAGGGACGACTCACCCTCACGCCCCAGAGCCCCCCATCTCCCTTCCGGCAACCCGGTGAGCACGGCCTCGGGCGGCGCCACCAGGCCGGCGG
>VYDF01000123.1 GCA_009843565.1 Acidimicrobiia bacterium
CCGGGGCGGCTCAGGAGTTGCGGTCCGCGGAGTTGATAAATCCCCACGACGTCGTGGGGCTGAAGTCGGCCATGGAGGCCGCAGCCCACCGCCCCAATGCCGAGGCCGAGCCGGCCATGCGGACCATGAGGCGTCTCGTTCGATCCAACACCGCCCAGCGGTGGGCCGAGCGCTTCTTGGCCCGCTTGGAGGCCTGCGAATGACCGAGCGGTTCTTGGCCCGCCTGGAGGCCTGCGAATGACCGAGGCCAGCCCATGAGCGAGGCCAGCCGGGCTGGTCCGATGATGACCAACGAAGAGGTGGACGCCCGGCTGCGGGAGCTGGCCCGGGTGCCGGTGCTGCTGGTGGCCTGCGACTACGACGGCACGCTGTCCCCCATCATCGACAACCCCGACGAGGCCCGGCCCATCCGGGAGTCGGTGGCCGCGCTGCGCCAGTTGGCCGCCATGCCCGACACCCATGTGGCGGTGATCTCGGGGCGGGCTCTGCGGGACTTGGCCGCGTTGAGCCGCCTGCCCGGGGAGATCCACCTGGTGGGCAGCCATGGCACCGAGTTCGACGTGGGCTTCGCCAACGACCTGTCCCCCGAACAAAGGGAGCAGCGCGACCGGGTGTTGGAGGCACTGAACGACATCGCCCGGCGCGACCACGGATTCATCATCGAGCCCAAACCGGCCGGAGTGGCCTTCCACTACCGCAAGGCCGACCCCGAGATCGCCGCCGTGGCGGTGGACGAAGTGCTGAACGGGCCGGGCCGATGGGATGGCGTACACGTCAAAGCCGGGAAGATGGTGGTGGAGCTGTCGGTGCTCAGCCTCAATAAGGGTGATGCCCTCGACCGGCTGAGAACCGACGTGTCGGCCGAGGCGGTTATGTTCGCGGGCGACGACGTCACCGACGAGGACGCCTTTGCTCATCTTGCCGGCCCCGACTTCGGCCTCAAGGTGGGCGCTGGCTCCACGTTGGCCCACGCCCGCTTGCCCGACCCCCAGTCAGTAGCTCAGATGCTCGCCCTTCTGGCCGAGCGGCGCCGAGCCTGGCTGGTGGGCGAGCACGCCCTGCCCATCGAGCGCCACAGCCTGCTCAGCGACCAGCGGACAGTGGCGCTGGTCACCGCAGATGCATCGGTGAATTGGATGTGCCACCCCCGGGCCGACTCCCCGGCGGTATTCGCCGAACTGCTGGGGGGCGCCAGAGCCGGGCACTTCTCCATCAGCCGCCATGACGACAGCCCGCCCCTCTCCCACCGCTACCTCGACGGCACCATGATCACCGAAACGCGGTGGTCAGACGTGACGGTGACCGACTATCTGGACTGCTCCGACCAGCGCCCTTTCCAGCCGGCTGGGCGCACCAATTTGATCCGAGCCATCGTGGGCACGGGCCGGATACGCGTCGAGTTCGCTCCCCGCTTGGACTTCGGGCGAGCCCCCACCGGCCTGCACGCCATTGAAAACGGCCTAGAGGTGACGGGAGCAGCCGAGACCATGATCCTGCTGTCGCCCGGGGTGCGCTGGAACATCGTCGACGACGGCCCCCACCAGACGGCCATTGCCGACGTCCAGCTCGACGGCACACCGCTGGAGATGGTGCTGCGCCTCGGCGTCGACTGGCGCCCGTACCGGTCCGACCTCACGGAGTCCGACCGCCGCAACGTCACCGCATCCCATTGGCAGAGTTGGGCCAAGGGCCTGACTCTCCCGTCGGTTGCCTCCGAGGAGGTGGAGCGGTCGGCGCTGGTGCTCAAGGCCCTGTGCCACCAGCCCTCAGGAGCGATGCTGGCCGCAGCCACCACCAGCCTGCCCGAGGTGCTGGGCGGCGTCCGCAATTGGGACTACCGCTATTGCTGGCCCCGCGACGCCAGCATGAGCGCGGCAGCACTGCTGGCCCTGGGCAGCAGTCAGGAGGCATGCGACCTGCTCGACTGGATCCTCGACCGGGTGGAGCACCTCCCCAGCCCCGAGCAGCTCCGGCCGGTGTACCCGCTGGTGGGCGACGAGGCCCTGCCCGAGGCGGTGCTGCCCGAGCTGGCCGGCTACGCCGGCAGCCGCCCGGTGCGGATCGGCAACGCGGCCGAGCACCAGGTGCAGCTCGACGTGTTCGGCCCGGTGGTGGACTTGGCCTGGCGGATGCTCGAGGCCGAGGTGTCCCTCACCGAACGGCACTGGGAGGTGGTCAAGGCAGTAGTGGGTGCGGTGGGCTCCCGCTGGCACGAGCCCGACCACGGCATATGGGAAGAGCGCCGTCCGCCCCGCCATCACGTCCACTCCAAGGTGATGTGCTGGATGGCGGTGGACCGGGCCGTCAAGATCGCCGAGCGCCTCGACCCAGAACTGGCTTCGTACTGGCGCCCGCTGCGCCACCAGATCGCCGCCGATGTGGTGGAGAACGGCTGGAACGAGCACCGCCACTCCTACACCAGCGCCTACGGATCGGATGAACTCGATGCCAGCCTGCTGTGGATCGGGCTGAGCGGGCTGCTGCCCCCCACCGATACCCGGTTCGTGTCCACCCTCAAAGCAGTGGAAAGCGAATTGCGCGACGGACAAACGGTGTACCGCTACCGCCACGACGACGGACTGCCCGGCGCAGAAGGCGGTTTTCTGATCTGCACCTCGTGGCTGATCGAGGCCTACGTGCTCATCGGCCAGCTCGACGACGCCCGAGCCCTGTTCGACCGCTATCTCGACCTGTGCGGCCCCACCGGCCTGCTGCCCGAGCAGTACGACCCAGCCAGCGAGCGCCTCCTAGGCAACCACCCCCAGGCCTACTCCCACCTCGGCCTCATCAACGCCGCAATAGCCCTCTCAGGCTCCACCGCGGGCTAGGCCGGTCCTGCTGCGACCCGGAGATCAGCTCCCAGATCCGTTCGGGCGTGGCCGGCATCTCAACATCGTTGATACCGAGGGGCGATAGCGCGTCGGCGATGGCGTTGATCACTGCGGGGGTGGAGGCGATGGTGCCGGCCTCGCCGATGCCCTTCACCCCCATCGGATTGGTGGGGCTGGGGGTCACCGTGGAGTCGGTGCGGAACGACGGAGTCTCGGCCGACGACGGCACCAGATAGTCCAGGAAGCTCACGTTACGGGGCTGGCCTTCAGCGTCGAAAGCGGCCTCCTCCCACAGCGCCTGCGCCACCCCTTGGAGGATGCCGCCGTGAATCTGGCCCTCCACCACCATCGGGTTGATCTGGTTGCCGCAGTCGTCAACGGCCACGTAGTCCACCATCTCCACTTCGCCGGTCTCGGTGTCCACCTCCACCACCGCCACATGGGTTCCGAACGGGAAGGTGAAGTTGGGGGGATCCCAGGTCATGTGGCCTTCGAGGTTGGGCTCCATGCCGTCGGGCAGGTTGTGGGCGGTGAAGGCCTCAAAGGCCACCGCGGCCAGCGGCATCTCGGCATCGGGCTGGCCCTTCACCCGGAAGGTGCCGTCGGAGAACTCCAAGTCCTCCACGTTGGCCTCCATCTGGTGGGCGGCGATGAGCTTAGCCTTGTCGATAACCTTGTCGGCGGCCATGTACACCGCGGTGCCGCCCACCGACAGCGACCGAGAGCCGTAGGAGTCGAGTCCCAACGGAGAGATGGCGGTGTCGGAGTGCAGCACCTCCACATCGTCGGGATCCACGCCCAGCTGGTCGGCCACGATCATCGACCAGCACGTCTCATGGCCCTGGCCATGAGGCGACGTTCCGGTCACCACCTGCACCTTGGCGGTGGGCAGCACCCGCACGGTGGCCGACTCCCACCCCCCGGCCGCGTAGTTCAGCGAGGCCAGCACCCGGCTTGGGGCCAAACCGCACATCTCGACGTAACTCGACAGGCCCACGCCCAGTTGACGACTATCACCCGCAGACCGGCGCTCGGCCTGCTGGGCCCGCAGTCCCTCATAATCCACCAGCTCCAGGGCCTGCTCCAATGCTTGGGGGTAGTTGCCGCTATCGAACACCAGCCCAGGGGCCGACTCGTAGGGAAACTGCTCGGGGCCGATGAAGTTGCGCCTGCGGATCTCAGCCGCGTCCACCCCCACGGCTGCGGCCAACGAGTCCATGGCCCGCTCGATGGCATAGGTGGCCTCGGGCCGGCCCGCTCCCCGGTAGGCGTCGGTAGGGGTCATATTGGTGAACACACCCGTACACACGAAGGAGTAGTTCGGGATGTCGTAGCAGCCGTGGTACAAGAAGGCGCCCAAGAGAGGCACACCCGGGGTGACCAGCTGGAGATAGGCCCCCATGTCAGCCACCAACTTCACCCGCACCGCGCTGATTCGACCCTCGGTGTCGGCGGCCAGCTCGATGTCCTGGATTTGGCCCCGACCCTGAATGGTGGAGGAGGCGGCCTCGGAGCGGCCCTCGGTCCAGCGCACCGGCACGCCATGGCGCAGCGCCAGCGCCGTACACATGATCTCCTCTGCGTACACATTCAGCTTGGAGCCGAATCCGCCCCCCACCGACGGGGCCACCACCCGAACCTTCTGCTCGGGCAAACCCAGGGTTAGGGCCACCATGACCTTGAGGATGTGGGGGATCTGGGTGGCCGAATAGATGGTGATGTCGCCGCCGAACGGCGCGGGCACAGCCACCACCCCGCGGGGCTCCATAGCCGCGGGAATGAGCCGCTGCTGGATATAGCGCTCCGATACCACGTGGTCAGCCGCGGAGAACGCGGCCTCCACCGCGTCGGCATCAGGGGTCAGCTCCCAGGTATAGGAGGCGTTGGTGCCCAGGTCTTCGTGGATGACGTTGCTGTCGGCCAGGGCGTCCTCAAGGTCGACCACCGCGTCGAGAGGCTCATAGTCCACCTCCACCAGGGCAGCAGCATCCACTGCCCCGTAGCGATCATCAGCCAGCACCACTGCCACTACATCGCCCACGTAGTTGGCCTTGTCGACCGCAATAGGCAAGTGCGCCGGGTTCTTCATGTCATCGGTCACCGGCCAGGCGCACGGCAACGGCCCCCAAGATTCAGCCAAATCGGCCCCCGAATAGGCCGCCACCACTCCGTCGGCAGCCAGCGCACCGCTCAAGTCCACCGAGTTGATGCGAGCATGCGCATGAGGACTCCGCACACACGCCACCCAAAGCGCCCCCGTGAGGTCCAGATCATCTACAAACCGGGCCTCCCCGGTTAGCAGCTCAGGATCCTCCTTCCGAAGCAGCCTGCTCCCCACCACCGCCGCAGAGGATTCACTCATCTCGCCACCTCCCGTATCACCCGCGAGCGTATCCCCCCATATCTGTGAGTGCAGCCGATCCTCCAGCACCGCAAAAAGACAAAACAGGCGGGTCTGCGGACAGCAAGTAAAACCCAGGCGGGCCAGCGGAAGAAAGCAAGACCCAGGTGGCTGGGGGGTGGCGCCGGTGGCGGACC
>VYDF01000183.1 GCA_009843565.1 Acidimicrobiia bacterium
GCCAAGGCTCTGCCGGCGGCCACGCCCGCCGGACTGGTGCTCGCCGCGGGCCCCCTCCGGGCCGAGCCTCGAGACGTGCGCGTGGGCTGTCGCTTGTCCGATCTGCCCGAAGGGGGACTGGTGGCCACCGGATCAGCCCGCCGCCGTGTCCAGCTTCGCGAGCTTCGTCCTGATCTGCGGTTCGCTGAGCTGCGAGGCAACATCGGTACCCGACTGGCCAAGGCCGCCGACTTCGACGCAGTGGTGATGGCCAAGGCCGCGTTGGATCGGCTGGGCGAGCATCCGCCGGTTGTCGACGTGTTGAGTTGCGAGGCCATGGTCCCCCAGGTTGGCCAAGGAGCCCTGGCGGTGGAGTGCCGCGCCGACGACGGTCGGGTGTGCTCGGTGCTGGCCGCCATTCAAGACCCGGTCGCCCGCCGGGAGGTGGATGCCGAGCGGGCTTTTCTGGCCACCTTGGGTGGCGATTGCACCCTGCCTGCGGGAGCTCACGCCCACGTTCGAGGCGACACGCTGGCCATGCGGGCCGTGCTGGCCGACGGCCCCGACGGCCGGTGTCACACCGTTGTTGGCGAAGACGAGGACGGGGTGGCTCTGGGGCGGAGCTTGGCTCGCCAGTTGCTAGATACGGTGGCCTGGTGACTGTCTACCTCGTTGGCGCCGGCCCGGGCGATCCCAGCCTGCTGACCTTGAGAGGGGCCGAGGTTCTGAGCAGAGCCGATGTGGTGATCTACGACCGGCTCTCGGTGACCTCATTGCTCGACTTGGCTCCGGCGGACGCAGAGCGCATCTCGGTGGGCAAACAGCCCGGTGGGCCTCGCACCTCCCAATCCGACATCAACGCCTTGCTGGTGGCCCGGGGCCGAGCCGGACAGCAGGTGGTACGGCTCAAGGGCGGCGATCCTTTTGTATTCGCCCGCGGCGGCGAGGAGGCTGCCGCGTTGGCTGCTGCCGGGGTCGCCTTCGAGATCGTCCCCGGCATCACATCGGCGGTGGCCGTGCCCGCCTACGCCGGGATCCCCGTGACCATGCGGTATTCCTCCACCTCGTTCACTGTGGTCACCGGCCACGAGGATCCAGCCAAAGGGGAGGGGTCGGTCAACTGGGAGGCGGTTGCCGCCCTGGGCGGCACGGTGGTGGTGCTCATGGGTGCGGCCCGGTGCCGCCCCATCTGCGATCGGCTGATCGCCGCGGGCATGGCGCCGGACACTCCAGCGGCCGCGGTGCAGTGGGGCACTCGCCCCAACCAGCGCACGCTGCGGGCCACTGTGGCCACCCTGGCCGACACAGACCCCCAGCCGCCCGCCACCATCGTGGTAGGCGAGGTGGCGGCCTCCGATCTGGCTTGGTACGAGAACCGGCCTCTGTTCGGCCGTCGCATCGTGGTGACCCGGGCTCAGCCCCAAGCCTCTGCGCTGGCGGCCGAGCTGCGCCGACGGGGGGCAGAGGCCATCGAGTTGCCGACCATCGCCTTCGAGCCCCCTGAAGACCTCGACCGCCTGGTTGAGGCCGCGGCCGAGGTTGGTCGCTACGACTGGGTGGTGTTCACCTCGCCCACCGGTGTCAACCGATTCTTCAAGCATCTGCGGGACGCCCGCAGCCTCGGGGAAGCGCGGGTGGCTGCCATCGGTCCAGCCACTGCCGCGGCGCTGGCCGAACACAACGTGGTGGCCGACCTGGTGCCCGAGCAGTACGTGGCCGAAGCCCTGCTGGAGGCTCTGGCTGATGAGGTTGGCTCCGACTGGCCCGGCCGGGTGCTCATTCCCCGGGCGGAGACCGCCCGCGATGTGCTGCCCGAGGGTCTCATCGCCGCGGGCTGGGACGTGGACGTTGTTCCCGCCTATCGCACTGTGGCTCCCGTCCCCGATCCCACGGTTGCCCTGCTGCTCGCTGAAGCCGAGGTCATCACCTTCACCTCGTCGTCCACCGTGACCAACTTTGTGGACACCTACGGTGCTGACGCGGTGCCCGAGGTGGTGGCCAGCATCGGTCCCATCACCTCCTCCACCGCCCTCGACCGAGGCTTGGATGTGACCATCGAGGCCACCGACCACACGGTGTCCGGCCTGATCTCCGCCCTCGAAGACTTCTTCACCCGCTGAGGTTCCGCCGCCAGTTGCACCTCTATGCTCGCAGGCATGGTCACCAACCGGGGGTTGTTTGAGCGGGCCCAGCGGGTGATTCCTGGCGGGGTCAACTCGCCGGTGCGGTCGTTTCGGTCGGTGGGGGGCACCCCGTTCTTCGTGGCTCGTGCCGAAGGTCCCTACGTGTGGGATGTGGAAGGGCGCCGCTACATCGACTACGTGCAGAGCTATGGCCCCGGGATTCTGGGCCATGCCCATCCGGCGGTGACCGCTGCTGTGGTCAAAGCCGCCGCCGACGGCACCAGCTATGGGGCGCCCACCGAGCGGGAGGTGCTGCTGGCCGAGATGCTGTGCGACCGGGTGCCGGCAATGGACTGGACACGGCTCACTTCCAGCGGCACCGAAGCGGGAATGGCCGCCATCCGGCTGGCCCGAGGGGCCACCGGTCGCAACAAGATCATCAAGTTCGCCGGCTGCTATCACGGCCACAGCGACGGGCTGCTGGCTGCTGGGGGCAGCGGCGTGGCCAATCAGGGGCTGGCCGATTCGGCCGGTGTCACCCCGGGAGCGGTGGCCGACACCGTGGTGGCCCCCTACAACCAGATTCCTGCGGTGGACAACGAGGTGGCCGCAGTGGTGGTGGAGCCGGTGGCGGCCAACATGGGGGTGGTGGCCCCGGTCCCCGGTTTTCTAGAGGGGCTGCGAGCTGCCTGCGATGAGGCCGGGGCCCTATTGGTGTTCGACGAGGTCATCACCGGTTTCCGCCTGGCCCCTGGTGGGGCCACCGAGTGGTTCGGGGTGACCCCCGATTTGTGGTGCTTTGGCAAGGTGGTGGGCGGCGGTCTGCCCATCGGCGTGTTCGGGGGGCGGGCCGACCTGATGGAGCATCTGGCCCCGCTGGGCGGCGTGTACCAGGCCGGAACCCTGTCGGGAAACCCGCTGGCCACCGCGGCCGGGCTGGCCACCCTGGAACAGCTGACCCCGGATGCCTACCGCAGCCTCACCGACACCGCGGCCCGACTGGCCGACGGCATGACTGCGGCCGCCGCGGCCGCCGGCGTCGCCTGCACCATGCCTCGAGTCGGGTCGCTGCTCGGAGTGTTCTTCTGCACCGACGCACCCTCCGATTTCGACCAGGCCAAGGCCGCGGCCGAGAACGGCGTCTATCCCCGGGTGTTCCATGCCCTACTAGAGCGCGGCGTGGCGTTCGCCCCCGGCCCCTACGAGGCCCTGTTCCCCAGCCTGACCCACACCGACGATCACATCGACACCACGGTGGAGGCGTTCGCGGCCGCGGTGGAGCACTAGGGCGCCGAGGTTGCCCTGGTGACCCTCGCCGCGGCTTTGTAGATGTACTCCGCTGGTCCGGGGTCGTCAGGATCCATGAGGTTGGCCATGATCCGCAGGGCCCATTCCATGGCCGGGCGAGACTGCATGCCGATCCGGGTCAGCTGCCGCAGCAGCGCCGGCTTGCCGATCAGTCGGGCGAATATCCGAGCCACCCGGAAGTAGACCCCGTAGTTATTCTCCAGCATCTCTGGGTACCGCCCGATCACCCCGCCGTCGCCGGTGGCGATGGCCTCGGCCACCAGGTCGGCAGCCATCTTCCCGGTCTCATAGGCGTAGTCGATGCCCTCGCCGTTGAAGGGATTCACCGATCCGGCTGCGTCTCCCACCACCAGATAGTTCTGCCCCACCTTGGGGTACACCGACCCGGCCATAGGCAGACGCCCTCCCACCGGTTCCATGAGCGGCTGGTTAGGGTCGATCTCCCAATAGGAAGGCAGAGTGGCCGCGAACTCTCGCATCAGGTGAGAGGTGTTCACTGAGGTGTAGTCGCGAAACGTGGACAGCAGTCCCACGCCGACGTTCACGCATCCGTCGCCCAATGGGAAGAGCCAGCCGTAGCCGGGCAGCGAATTGCCGTTGCGGTCCCGCATATCCAGTGCGCTCTCGATCCACGGCGTGTCGTGCAGCGGGCTCTCGAAATAGGTGCGAATGGCCATGCCCTGGGGGTAGGCCCGGTCTCGGGAAGCTCCGAGAGCCCGGCCGAATCGGGAGTTGGCCCCGTCGGCCACCGCCACATAGCGGGCCTGGATCTGACCGGTTTGTCCGGTGGCCTTGTCCACCACCTCGGCCCCTTCGAGCAGCCCGTTGACCAGGAGCGGCTGGGTGGCTTCGGTGCCCAGGAGCAGCTCGGCCCCGGCGGCCACGGCATGGTCGGCCACCATCTTGTCGAGGTCCCGCCGTCTTACCACATAGCCGTAGTCGGGGAACACCGAGTGCTGGGGCCAGGCCAGCTCCATGGTGCGTTTGTGGGCCACCGCCCGCAGCCCTCCATAACGGTGGTAGCGGGTGAGCTCATCGCCCAAGCCCATGTCGTTGAGCGACTTGACCGCCCGTGGGGTCAGGCCATCCCCGCAGGTCTTGTCGCGGGGGAATTCCTTGCGCTCCACCACCACCACGTCGAGGCCGTGTCGGGCCGCCCAGTAGGCGGTGGCTGCTCCCGCCGGACCGCCGCCGACGACAAGCAGGTCGTGACGAGGCGTCATGGGCAGAAGTGACGGCTGCTCATGCCTCTGGTCCGGCTTTGTTGTCCGGCTTGTGAGGGGATCAGCCCGCTCCGATTCCGGCGGAGGTCAGTAGGCCGTTCAGAGTGCTCGGGAAGGTCTGCCCGATGTCGAACTGATTGGGCAGCACGTCTTGGGCGGCAAACAGCTCCTCGAGGTCGTGTAAGTCGGCCTCGGCGGCACCGCTGATCTCCACCCGCTCGTAATAGGTCACGGCCAGGATTTCTCGGGCGCTCAGATCATCGCCGAAGGAGGGCATTCCGTTGGCCGCCCCCAGAGACGGTTCGTTCTTGTCGCCGAATGGAGTGCCGGGTTGGGCGGGCGAGCCGTCGACGATCCAGATGACGTGGTCTCTCCAATCGCTGAACGTGGCCATTACCTCGCCGTTGCTGAGCGCGGGGCCAACACCGCCGCCGCCTTCGGCACCGTGGCAGCCGGCGCATCCACCGCTGTCGTCGTACACTTCTCGGCCCAGGGCGATGATCTCGCTGTCATGCTCCGGCGACTCCAGGGTGCCGGCGAAGATGATGGCCCAGAACGGCAGGAAAATGAGCACCGGCACGGCCCACATCGGGATCTTCTTGCGGCTCAGTGCGGCCTGTACCCAAGGCTTGACCGGCTCCGGTTGGGGTTCGGGCTCCGGCTCCAGGTCGGGAAGCTCGGGCAACGAAGGGCCCGCCGCAGCCGCAGGGGCCTGAGATTCAGCCACCGCGGGAG
>VYDF01000195.1 GCA_009843565.1 Acidimicrobiia bacterium
GGGCAGGGATGATCCTGGGGCCCCGATTGGCGTTGGTGACCCCGGTCACCAGGGCGCATTGGAATTCCCCCAACTCACCGGGGCCGAAACGAGCAAAGGCGCGACCAGGACGGTGCCGGCCAATGGCCGCGGCCTCGGGGCTGTCGAGCACGTCGACCGAGTCGGCGGCATCCAAAACTCGTAAGGCGATCCGCAGTGCCGTATTGGTGCGAATGTTGGCACTGACCGCCCCCGCGGGCCTCTGGGTGGCCAGCACGAGGTGCATGCCCAGGCTGCGCCCCCGCTGGGCCACGTTCACCAGCGAGTCCATGAAGCCGGGCAGCTCCGCGGCCAAGGCGGCGAACTCGTCGATTATCACCACCAGCCGGGGCAGAGGCGGCCAGGGCTGGTCTACTCCGGACGCTTGGGAGCGATAGTGGGCCAGGTCGGTGGCCCCACGGTCTCGGAGCACTTGCTCGCGGTAGCGGAGTTCGGCTTCCAGACAGCGCAGGGCCCGCTCAGCCAACCGGTCGTCTAGATCGGTCACCAACCCGACCACTTGGGGCAGGGAGGCGCAGGCGTCGAAGGCGCTGCCCCCCTTGTAGTCCACCAGCACGAAGTTGACCTGTTCGGGGGAGTAGGTGGCGGCCAGCGAAGCCACCAGCGTGCGCAGCAGTTCGCTCTTGCCCGATCCGGTGGTGCCGCCCACCAGAGCATGGGGCCCGTCGGAGGCCAAGTCGGCCATCAGCGGTCCGTGCTCGTCGGCGCCGATTGCGGCAGCAAGATTGTCGTTGCGCTGGTTTTGCCGCCAACGCTTAGCGACAGCCTCACCCAGCGACGACGAGTCGATATCTGAGCCGACACATGGATCTCGGACTGGGAGGCAAAGAAGGTCGAGCAACGACAAGCGGTCGGGAATGCCTGAACCAGTGCCAGTCTGCTCGGGGTCCTCATAGCGGGCCAGGCTGCGGGCGGTGGTTCGTGCCAGACCCAAGCTCATCCCGGTGGCCAACACCGAATCGAAGATCTCGCCGGGTAGGGACACCTCGACCGAGCCGGATGAATCGCGGGCCTCGATAATCGCAGTGGCAGCGGCCGGGAGATGATCGACGCTGGAAGCCAACACGATGGCCGAGACCGGCCCAGCGAATCCTTGGAGCAGGGGACGAAGTGGCGGTGTCCTGCCGGTAGCCAGGTTGTCTCCATCGACCACCACCAGCAGTTGCGGCCAGGGGGCTTCTCCCCGCCGACCCCAGGCTTCGGCCAGTTCGGCGCAGATCTCGGCCGCCGCGGCGCGGTGGTCGGCGAAAAGGCAAGGCCGGCCTATGGCCGGGTGGACGGTGTGGGGCAGCCAGGCGGTCCACGCCCAAACCGGCGCGGTCACCTCATCGGCGGCCACCAGTACTGCGAGATCCGCTGGACCGTGGAATGCAACCGTCTGGATGAGCAAGCTCCGGGCTATGGCCGTGGTCGCGCTCCGGGGACCCACCAGGCCGACCAGCGTGTCCGGTCCCAAATCCACGGCGATTGGCACGTCGGGCAGCGGCCCCAACCGCTCGAATGTGGCGGCGACCTCTTCGGAGGCCTTCGGAGTGGCGCCATCCAACTCGGGGGCAAAGGGCCGAGAGCCGTGGGCCACAACCAGTGACATGAAATCGACATGGACAGGCCGTCGCTCCCAGAGTCGGATGCTGGGCTGGCGAATCCGCCGGACGGCTTCGGCCAGATGGGGATGTTGTTCTCGGCAGCGGCGAATTGCCGCACTGTGGGCTGCCTCGGCCGCGGTCTGAAAGCCAACGAGTGACGCCTGAGTACTCCGCCGGGATCGTCGGCGGTCGAGGCGGTCGCGACGGCGATTGTCAAACCAGGTTGCCCCCATCATCAACGGGCTCAGCAGGGCGAACAGGGCCATGTAGGGGCTGTAGAGCACGGCCATCAACAACCCGACCAGCAGTGGACCGGCCAGCGCAGCCCAACCGAAGGCCACGGTGCGGGGCGATCGCCGCGGTTCTTCCGCAGGGGCCGTGAGCAATTCGGGCGCCAAGGGATGTACCGGTCGGGGAGGGCGATTGAAGACGATCCTTCCCGATGCCGTGCGTCCACCCATGGCGGACAGACGATTGGGACGATCGTCGGGGACGTCGGATACCTGGATCAACGCAGCACCTAGCCGAAACGGCGCTGAGGACTCCGTCTCCTCGTCACCGATCAAGACCTGATGGTCCCGGTACTCGATTCGGGCGTGCTGTGGTCGCAACCCGACACCCACCAGCGTCACGTCGGCATCGGGCGATCGGCCCAGAATGAGTCCGTCGGGGGGCATGGAGCGTTGCTTGCCCGCGCCCAGACCACCAACCACTTCCAGCGTCCAACCCGGTTGGCCTGGACCGGGGCCGGGCCTGATCCCTACATCGGCACCGTCGGCTATCCCGGTCTCAACGAGTCGGCGGTCGGCGGTCATCCATTGATCGCCGATCCAGAGCCCGTCAACCGATGGGGGAAGGCCCAGAATCTGAGCCAGCTCTCCCACGCTGGCGGGCAAACCGCCGGTTATACACAGCTCCTGGGCGCCTTGCGGGCCTTCGTAGAGCAGGCGCACGGGCGTTGGGGCAGTAGGCCAGAGGGCGAGAAGCCAACGCGATCAAACTGAGTCGAGAGCTGCGATGGTGTTCTGGCGCTCGAGGCCCACCGCAGTGGCCAGCTCGGTGAGCGCTTCTTGCAACTGTCCTAGAGAGGGCGACCACTGCTCATGCCAGGCGCCGCGGAACCGCTGGGAACGGCTGCCCGTCCAGGTGGTGCCTTCCAGCGTGGCCGTCAGGCGGGTGCGCAGGTCTTCCACTTGGCCGGCGAACGCGGTGAACTGCTGCTGGAGGTGGTCCATCTCCTCGGTGTTCATGGTGAGAACAGACATGGTGAAGCCTTTCGTTGGGCTGATCATCGGGAAAGATCAGGCGGGACCTTCTTAATAGCCCGTTTTACTTAAGATTACAAGAGAATTACTGACAATAATTATTTAGCCATGTATTCTTCGAAGGCTGCTTTGACCCAGGAGAGATCATCGGCGGCGACCCGCCTGCGGGTGAGCTCCGGATCGATCCCATAGACCCGGGCCGCGTTCAACCCGAGGATCTTCTCTTTGATGAGAGGAGTGAGCTCTGGGTAACCGTGACGCTGACGCAGCTCCTCTGGTATTTGAAAGGCCCGAAAGGCGTCGATGAGAGGTTGAGGCGACCCGTACCAGATCGAGTCGCTTCCCCACAGGACATTGTCCTCGCCCACCGCTTTGAGCAGCTTTCCGAGTACGTGGGCCGCTTCCCGGGGCCGGCGCAACAGCACATACCAGGTGCTCCCCAGTTCGGCGTAGACATTGCCGCCCGGCCCTGCTCCGGCGTCCGCCAGGCTCTTGATCAAGCGGTCGGTACCGGCTGGTTCGCTCTCGTCGTAGGGGCCTTCTTCATCATCGCCAACCGGCGTTTCATACCCCGAGTGGTAGACGAGGAAGTTGATGTCGGGAAAGCTGGCCGCGGCCGGGCCGATGTCGGCCGGCGAGCCAGCGGGCGCCAAAGCGCTCAGCCCCTTGTGAGCGCAGACGATGCTCACCCCCAGCTCTCGGCTGCCCTCCAAGAATGGGAGTCCGCACTCTTCGTCGTCGAGCCGCCATCCCGGCTGATCTCCCCACCCTTGGATGGTGTAGACCTTCCACCCCGACGGCCTGTTGTGCTCGATCAGCGACCCCATCCGATCCAACTCACCCGGTGCATTGGGATGAACAATGGAGTGATTGATCAGCCGTCCGGTGCCTGCCATTCGATCAATCAGCTCGCGGGTGGCAGCGACTTCGGGGTTGGTGAGGATGCTGTGATCGTCGTCGCCGGGGGTGCATGTGAGCACGGCAGACGCGGTCTCGCTCTCCAAGAAGATGTGGCGCAAGTAGTTGCCGAGATCCAGATGGAGCTCTGGGTCGAGCCCATCCCACCGGTCGGGGGCTACGTCGCCGATGAACCACATAATCCCCTCGACGCCGGGCGCGTGGGCCCGATGGCTAGCGATGTAGTGCGTCTGAACATCGATCACCAGCTCGTCGCCCTGAAATGCCTCAGCGGCAGCTTCCGGGTCGGTCTCGGCCTGCGGGTCGATCTTGTAGTAACCCCCACCCCAGGCCTCGTCGATGGCCCTCAGTGCGGTCGCCGTCCCCCGCCTGCTCGTTGCATACCGGTACTGGTTGCGAAGGGTGTCGCCGACGGCCTCCGCCCGGGACACCGCCCGCCCCACGGCCCACCGGTCTCGCCTCGACCAAGCCACAGGCCGGTACTCGTCGTTGCTGCGCTGTTGCAACAGCACCGGGATCGGCTGAAATCGATTAGGTGAGATGCCTATCGAAAGTAGCTTGCTTGCAGCTCCAATTCACGAGCTTCCTCCCGCAGGGCCGCCTCGGCCGCCATCTCAACTCGGGCCGCGTCGGCATACAGCTCGTCAGCCCGGGCTTGCAGACGGCGGGCCACGTGCTCGATCTCGTAGCGCAGCCGAACTAGATGGGCGTGCTGGTGGTGGAGTCGCAGCCGACTGGCATCGGCCGCCGCCGATTGCCACACCTCTGGCCCGTGCTGGGCCGCCGCTTGGTCGAGCACGTGGTCGAGGCCGGGCCAGACCAAATCGACATCAGCCCGCACCTGTTCGCAGGCCGCGGCCCGCTGGCGCAGGTCGCCCGCCAAAGAAAATAAATTGTCAGATATCATTGGTGCCCTAAAATACATATTTCAACAGGAAAATCAATAAAACTCCGAGACAGGGGAAATCGCACAGAGCAAGACAGACCTAGCCGGTACGGTGGAGATGGTGAGTGACTCTTCCAAAACGCGAATCGGTGTGGGCGTGCTGGGCTGTGGAAACGTCGGCTCGGCGTTGGTCGGATTGTTGGAAGAGCAGCAGACGGCGATCGCTGAGCGCACGGGCTTGGAGCTGGACGTTGTGCGAGTAGCGGTGCGAAGCACGTCTCGCGACCGCGACGTGGTCTTGGCCGATGGAGTTCTGACCACCGATGCCGCCTCGGTGGTCAACGACCCCCAAGTGGACATGGTGGTGGAGCTGATCGGAGGCATCGAGCCAGCCCGCGAGCTGGTGTCCACCGCGCTGAAGCTGGGCAAGCCAGTGGTCACCGGCAATAAAGAGCTGCTGGCCAACTACGGCGCCGAGCTGTATGCCGCCGCCGACACCGCAGGCGTGGATCTGTTGTTCGAGGCCGCGGTCGGCGGCGGGATTCCCCTCATCCGGCCGCTGCGGGAGTCTTTGGCCGCCGAGCCGATCCGCCGGGTGATGGGCATCGTCAACGGCACCACCAACTACATCTTGAGCCAGATGACCGAGCACGGCACCAGCT
>VYDF01000103.1 GCA_009843565.1 Acidimicrobiia bacterium
CGGTTGTCGAAGTCTTGGCCCATCTGCTCGAACTCCTCGCGCATCCAGCCCGCAGCCATGCCCAGCGCCACCCGGTTGCCGGAGATCACCGCGGCGGTGGACACCTGCTTGGCCACCGCAAGGATGGGGCGGTTGGGGGCGATGAAGATGTTGTTGGAGAAGTGCAGGCGCTCGGTGGCGCCGACCATGGCCCCGATGGTGACCCAGCTGTCGGGCCAGGAGGTTTCCGGATCCCAAATGGGCCGGCCGTCTTCATAGGGCGAGTACGGATACGGGCTCTTGAGATCCTCGGGATAGAAGATGTGATCCGACAAGAGCATCCCGTGGTATCCGGCTTCATCGACCAATCGGGCGATGGGCACCAGCTCGGTGCTCTTCATGAACGCGGTAACACACCAGAATTTCATGCCGCCATTATGGCCCCTGAGCGCGGTCGGTCTCATCGAAGAGGTCGCCCACCAGCACCTCCAGCACATCTTCGAGGGTGACCAGGCCGACGGTGCGGCGACCACCCTGGCGGATGACGGCCAGATGGCGCCGGCTGCCCTGCATCAATGCCAGCGCTCCTTCCAGGGAAGTCTCCTCTTCAATGGCCGGCACGATCCGGATCAATTCGTCGCCAAGGGGCTGATCGGCCCGGGTGCCGGTGGTATCGAAGAGGTCCTTGGCGTGGACGAACCCGACTACCTGATCAGGCGAGCCGTCTTGCACCAACACCCGGGAGTGGCCGCTGGCGCTCATCACTTCGACCACCTCGGCCACCGTGGCCTCCCGCTCCACCGCCACGATTTGGTCGCGGGGCACCATGACCGATCGAACGGGTCGCCCGGCCAGCTCCAACGCGCCGGACAACAGAGACCGGTCGAATTCGTCCAAGAACCCCTCGGCCGCTGAGTGCTCCACGACGGCGGCGAACTCCTGAGCGGTATGGGTAGTGGACAGCTCGTCGATGGGCTCCACCCCGCACAGGCGGACTAGTCCCGCACTGAGGCGGTTCAACAGCCCGATGAGAGGGCCGAAGACAATGGCATAGAGGCGGTTGACGGGGGCCAACCACATCGCAGTGCGCTCCGCTCCGGCCAACGCCACGTTCTTGGGGACCATCTCCCCCAGCACCATGTGCAGGTACACCACCAGGGCCAGCGACACCGCAAACGAGATTGTGTGCAGCACGCCAGAGGGCAGATGGACGAACGATTCCACCGCCCGCTCGATGAGGTGGGCCACTGCCGGCTCGGCCACGAACCCCAATCCCAATGACGCCATGGTGATGCCGAGCTGGGCACCGGCCAGCTGTCGGTTGATGTCGCTCATGGCGGCCAGCGCCATGCGGGCCCGGCGGTTGCCGGCCTGGGCCAGCGGCTCCAGGCGAGACCTTCGGGCGGCGATCAGGGCGAACTCCACCGCCACGAAGCCGGCATTGGCCACCAGCAGAACCACCGCAATCGCGATATACAGCGCAGTCATCGGACGGCTCCGTCGTTGCGGGGCGGATGGCCGGGAGCCACCGGGCGTAACCGGACTGCGTCAACTCGGTGCCGGTCAACAGACTCAATCAAGAACTCCCAACCCTCAAAGCGGAACACTTCTCCGGCGGCCGGGATGCGCTGAAGGTGATCGAGAATGAATCCGGCCAGGGTTTCATAGTCACCTTCGGGTACCCGAAGACCGGTCATATCCTCCAGCTCATCGGGGTGGATCCCGGCCTGCACCACCAGCTCGCCGGCGTCTCGGGCCACCGCCGGGGGCTCGGTGTCGTCGTGCTCGTCGGCGATCTCGCCCACGATCTCCTCCACCAGGTCTTCCTGAGTGACGATTCCCGCGGTGCCGCCGTGTTCGTCCATGACCACGGCCAAGGGGCTGCGCTGGGATCTCATGTCAAGCAGCAGAGAGCGCAGGTCTCGGGTTTCGGGCACGACAAGCGGTGCCCGCATGATGTCGGCGACCGGCGTGTCGGCCCATCTCCCAAAGGGCACTTCGTACACGTTTTTGACCAGGGCCACGCCCACCACATCGTCGATATCGGCGCCGATCACCGGGAATCGGGAGAACCCGGTCTGAGTGGAGAGCGAAACCAGATCGGCCACCGACTGGTGGTGCTCGATGGCGCTCACCGACACCCGGGGAACCAGCACATCGGCGGCATCGCGCTCGGTGAAGCGGATGGCCCGGGTCAACAGGCGGGCTCGTGCCGGCCGTATCGATCCCTCACGCCCCGAAGCTCGGACCAGCCAGGCCAATTCGTCGCGGGAGCGGGCCTCGCTGAGTTCTGCGGCAGGCTCCATGCCCAATCGGGTCACGATCCAATTGGCCGAGCCGTCCAACAGGCGAATGAACGGCCCAGCAACGGCCGCGAAGCCCTTCATGGGCGCAGCGAGGCGCAAAGAAGTGGGCAGCGGTCGGGATATGGCCAGGGTCTTGGGAACGAGTTCCCCCAGCACCATCTGCACCACCACGGCGATGATCAGGGCGGCGGCGATGGACAGGCCCTCAGCGGCGCCGCCAGCGATGCGATCAGCAGCCGGCTCCAAGGCGGCAGCGATAGAAGGGCGGGCGATGAAGCCCAGCGCCAGAGACGTGATGGTGATGCCGAACTGCGCCCCGGAAAGCTGGAACGACAATGACTTGAGCAGCGACAGCGTGGTGCGAGCGGCTCGCCGCCCCTTGGCAGCCAGCTGCTCGATGCGAA
Source organism: Acidimicrobiia bacterium (assembly GCA_009843565.1). Lineage (GTDB taxonomy): Bacteria > Actinomycetota > Acidimicrobiia > Acidimicrobiales > Bin134 > Poriferisocius. The sequence continues at coordinate 2,690 of VYDF01000103.1, forward strand.
TCCGGTCGACCGCAACCAGAGCGAACTCGACGGCCACGAACAGTGCGTTGGCCGCGATCAACAGCGCGGCCGCCACCAATCCCAGAACCGTGGTCCAGTCCATCAGCGCCCATTTTTCCAGGTCACAGCTTGCCAGTGTCCATGTTCTTTAGAGAGACTAAACATGTGAGCCTCAAACAATCACCGTCTCGAACCGCATTGGAAGCGGCTCAAGCGGCGACCCGCCTTGCTCGCCAAGTGGCCTTGGCATTGGGAGACTTGGACCTCTCACCCTCACAGTATCGCCTGCTGTTGTTCCTATCGGAAGGAAACGCGGCTGCATCTGCGGTAGCAGGAAGGCTGGCGGTGAGCCGCCCCAGTGTCACCGCACTGGCCGATGGGCTGGAAAAGAGGGGTCTGCTCCAGCGCAAGTCCGACCCCGCCGACCGGCGAAAGGTAGCCCACGAGCTGACCGAGGCCGGACGGGAGATCTTGGCCGCAGCTGATATTGCGGTGGCCGATCACATCGTTCAGATCGCCAGCCACCTCGACGCTGACCAGGTGGACGAGGCACTGGCCGGGTTGGCGCTTTGGAACCATGCGCTCACCTTGGCCCGCGGCCAAAGGGAGGCCCAGCGGTGACCGCGGTTGACGTTGGTCCCGTCGGTACGCCCGAATTCGAACCGGTCGCGGTAGCGGCCCAATACGACCCGCCCCCGGCCGGCATCGACCCCGACCAGACCAAAGGCTGGATGAAGCGGCTCTGGCCGATGGTCCGGGCCTACCGCCGGATAATGATGATCGGCGTGGTCACCGGCGTGGTGGCCTTGGCTATCCAGGCCGCAGTTCCGGCATTGGGCCGCTCGGCGGTGGACGCGGCCATCGAAGGCAACCGAGGGGCACTGTGGCTGGTCTTCGGGCTCACCGCCGTCTTCGGAATCGGACGGATGGTCTTCGGCGGGATCTACCGCTACCAGTTGTTCAAGCTGGGTTGGAACGTGGAAACCGACCTGCGGGCCATCATGTACGAACATCTAACCCGGTTGTCGTTCTCCTATTACGACCGCACCCAGTCGGGGGAGGTCATCTCCCGAGCCAACAGCGACATCCGCTCGCTGCAACTGCTGCTGGCATTCGGACCGCTGGTCAGCATGAACGTGCTGATGTTCGTTATGGCCCTGGGATTCATGTTGTACGTACACCCTTGGTTGGCGCTGGTGGCGCTGGCCCCGCTGCCCGGGGTGTACTGGTTCGGGCTCAAGTTCCGCAACCAGGTGTTCCCGCTGTCGTGGGTGACCCAGGCTCGCATGGCTGATTTGGCCACCATTGTGGATGAGAACGTGAACGGCACCCGAGTGGTGAAGTCGTTCGCCGCCGAGGAGCGCCAGATCGCCCTGCTGGGCCGGTCGGCGCAGCGCATCTATTGGACCAATGTGGAGATCGCCAACAGCCGTTCCCGTTGGAATCCCCTCATCGAGGCACTGCCCCGACTGGGCACCGCCATGGTGGTGCTCTACGGCGGCTGGCTGGCCATCGAGGGAGTGGTGTCGATCGGAACGCTGTTGGCTTTCAGCGCTTATGTGATCATGCTCCAGGTTCCCTTCCGCATGGCGGGCTTCATGCTCATGCAGGGCCAGCGGGCCAGCGCCGCGGCGCAGAGGATCTATGAGATCCTCGACGAAGAGCCCGAAATCGTCGACTCCCCCACTGCGGTGGACATCGTCGATCCCCAAGGGCAGGTGGACTTTGAAGGGGTCAGCTTCGGCTACAACCCCGAGACCCCAGTACTCGACGATTTCACCCTGCACATCGAACCCGGCGAACGGGTGGCCATCGTGGGCAGCACCGGAACCGGCAAGTCGACCGTGGCCCGGCTCTTGGACCGGTTCTACGATGTGGACGGCGGCTCGGTTCGCATCGACGGCCTCGACGTGAGGGACGTGACCCTGCGAAGCCTGCGCCACACCGTTGGGCTGGTGCTGGACGAGCCGTTTCTGTTCTCGGCGTCGGTCCACGACAACATTGCCTACGGCCGCCCCGACGCCTCCCGTGCTGACGTCGTTACCGCCGCGACAGCCGCCCAGGCCCACGGTTTCATCACCGAATTAGCCCACGGCTACGACTCGGTGGTCGGCGAGCGGGGCTACACGTTGTCGGGTGGCCAGCGCCAGCGCATAGCCATCGCCCGAACCCTGCTGGCCAACCCCAAAGTGCTGGTTCTGGACGACGCCACCAGCGCCATCGACGTGACCGTGGAAGAGGCCATCCACCAGGCTCTGCAAGAGCTGATGGCCAACCGCACCACCATCATCATCGCCCATCGCCTGTCCACCATCAGCCTGGCCGAGCGGGTGGTGGTGATCGATCAGGGTCGGGTGGCCAACATGGGCACCCATGCCGAGCTGCTGGCCACCGATCCCCACTACGTGGAGATCCTGGCCCGCCACGGCGACGATGGAGCAGACAACGCTTCGGGCAATGGCGACGGCGACGGCAGCAGGGGCGGCCGATTCGACAGCCAGATGCCCGGATTCCCCAGGAGCGGCGATGAGCCTTGGGCCTTCGGGGGTGGCGGCTGATGGGCTGGGGAGGGTATTTCGGCGGGCCCCAGGCCCAGAGCGCGGCCCGCGACGCCGGGCTCCCCCACGCCG
>VYDF01000044.1 GCA_009843565.1 Acidimicrobiia bacterium
GAGGTGCATTCTGGGGAGCTGGGGTTGGTTTGGCAGGCATGGTGGGCTCGGAGGGTTTGCTGGGCGGCGTTGTCGAGAATGAGGAAGCAGATGTCGTGGTCGGAGCTGTAGCCCCATTTGACTGAAGCGAGCACAGTCTGCCCGTCGGCGGATTTGACGACGGGGACGGGCTCAAATGCGAAGCCGCGGCCGGGGTTGTAGGCGTTGTGGCACCTGGAAGCCGCGGCGGCATCCGCGTCGGAGGGCGATTGGCTCGCTGACGGTGGCGGGTTGGCTCGCAGGGCATTGGTGGCGGCGTCGTCGAGGACGAGGAAACAGAGGTTGAATTCGGAGCTGTTGCCCCATTCGACTGATGCCCGCACGGTTTGCCCGTCGGCGGATTTGACGACGGGGACGGGTTCGGCGGCGAAGCCGAAGAGTTCCGCGCATACCGACTCGCTGTCATTGGTGTTGCTTTGGCCGCTCGCAGCCTTGGGGCCGCTGACGGCGGCGATTCCCGCGATTGCAGCTACGACAACCACGGAAGCCAGCAGATTGTGGCGTGCCGTTGTTGTCCTGCGGAGGCGCATGGGCGGGAAGGCTATTTCACGTTTCGCCTGCATTGCTTCACAGCTGCTGGCTGAAGTGGTTTGGAGCTAGATCAGCTCGGCGGTCTCTAGGAGGGGGGCGTTGGCGAGTGCTACTTGGACTTCGACTTGGACGGCGCAGGCATGGCAGAACAGGCGGCGGATCTCGAAGCGGTCGGCGCCGGGGCGGGCAGATGGCCAAGCGGTGCGGTCGTCGATAGGGGAGCGGGCCAGTGTGAGCAGGTTGACGAGCGGCTCGGTGGTGGGACCGTGGTTGTGTCCGCAGCGACGGCAAAGGTAATGGCCATCGGTCAGGACCACGGTAGAGCTAAGCCGTCGACCGGCGGGAGGCTCTTCCACCGGCGGTGCTGGATCGCGGCCGATGCGCTCACGGCGACGCTGTGCTCGCAGTGCTTCAGTGGCGGCAGCATCGCCCACAACTACGCCGTAGTCGCGGGCTGCGCCCGCCTGTGTGACTAGGCCTTGGGTTACGTCGTGCTCCACCGCGGCCGAATCGCGATCCAGGGAGTCGCCCACTCCGCCCCCGCCGCCACAGAGGTTGGCGTACGCATCGCCGGGGGCCAGCTCACTCACCTGCTTGGGGGGCGGCACCTCAATTGCGCCGTCAGACCGCTCGTACACCCCGGTGTGCTGCATGCCGGGCTCGCCGCCCACGACACCAGCGGCCGTGGGCGGCTGCTGGCCGTGAGCGAACACGGTGGAAGCCACCGGTCCGGCGGCTCGGTGCAATTCGTAGGCGTGTTCCACGCCAACTCCACCTCGCCATTGGCCTGGCCCTCCGGAGTCGGGTCGCTCCCGGCGGTAGCGGTAGAGCACCGGGTAGTGCTGCTCGTTGGTCTCGATGTTTGTGCAGAGGCCAGCAGGAGAGGTCAGATAGCCCCCGGTGTCGGGGCCGTCGCCGCCCCACCGGGCCCCGGACCCGCCGGGGAGGCCGTCGAGGAGCATCGCCGAGAAGTCCCGCCCATCGTCAAAGGCGCCGGAGATGGTCTGGGTGAACGATCCCGACACGCACGACGCCAAAATCTGATTGCGCACATCCGGGTCGTCGGAGGCGTCGAACATCCGGCTGAGGCAGACGTTCACTGCGGTTCGCACCTCCTGGCCCGCTGCGGTCACCCCCATTGACATGCCCGCGGGCCACAGGCAGTCCACGATGGTGCCAGGGGCGGTGTCAATCTCCATGACCCGCCAGAACGCGGCTGGGGTCCAGGGGAGGCCGTAGCCCAGCACGGTCATCACTGCGGCCATGGCATAGCTAGAGGTGATGGCCCGACTGGTGTTAATCAGCGCCGGGGCTTGGGGGCTGGCGTCGGTGAAGTCCATGTGCAGCGAATCGCCCCGCTTGGTCATGGTCAGGCCGATCTCGTACACCTTGTCGTCGATGCCGTCGTGCTCAATCAGCCCCCGGTGACGCCACTGCCCGTCGGGCAGCGAAGCAAGTCGGGCGCGCACAGCGGCCTCGGTCCGGTCGATGAGCCCGTCAAGCACGGCAACCACGGTTTCGGTGCCGTACCGGTCGCACAACCCGTTCAAGCGACGAGCCACCACCTGATTGGCCTCAATCTGGCCCAATAGGTCCAAGCGATTCAGCTCGGGGGTGCGGGAGCGGCCCAAGTACTCCTGCTCGATATCGGCCAGCAGTTCCCCGCCCTCCACGATCCGGGTGGGGGCCATGGGCACCGCCTCCTCGTAGATGGATGTCGCCCCCACGGTGATCGACCCCGGCACGGGGCCGCCTACATCGTTCTGGTGGACGCATGATCCGCACCAGGCGATCAGCCGGTTGCCCCGAAACACGGGGGCCACAACCATCACGTCAGGCTGGTGGGGAGCGCCAACGTAGGTGTCGTTGGTTATGAACATGTCGCCCGGGCCGATGCCGGGCTGGTCGCCGAATTGCTCAATGACATAGCGCACCACCTGCCCCAGTGCTGCGGCGTGCACCAGCACGTAGGGGCCGGCCAGCGCCACTTCGCCGCCGGCGGTCAAGATGCCGGAGTTGAAGTCGTTGCCCTCGGTGGCGATGGGCGATCCCGAAACTGCGACGATGGCGTCAACGGCCTCGTCATTGATGGCCCACAGCCGATTGCACAGTACTTCGAAGAGAGCGGCGTCGGTCATGACGGCGGTCCCGGGAACAGGCGGGTGTGGCCCCCCGCGGGGATTTCCGCCCGGTCGCCGGGGCGCAGCACGATGGACGTGGACGGGTGGTGGATGAACGCCGGCCCCTCCAGGCGGGTATCAGGGGCCAGGCGGGGGCCGTCGTACACCGGGCAGTCGACAATCTGGCGGTCAAACCAGGCGTCGCGGTGTTCAACTATTGGCGGTTCCGACCTCGAGGAGGGTTTCGGACCAGGGCGGATGTCTCCCCCTGCTGCGCCCAGCGCAGAGAACACCGACGCGGCCGCGGGCACCACCACTTCGCCTACCCCCACCTCGGCGGCGTAACGGGTGGCGTACTGGGGGGCGGCTCCCCCGTAGGCCAGCATGACGAAGCCGGAGGGATCGTGGCCCCGCTGCACGGTCACCCGGCGGATCAGGTCGGCCATCTGGGAGCAGGCCACCCCCACCACCGCATCGGCAGCATCGGATATCGACAACCCCAATGGAGCAGCCACCTCTTGTTCCACGGCGAGGGTCGCCGCAGCCCGGTCAAGGTCCACCACGCTGCCCAAATCGCTCATGTGACCCAGGGCCACCGCGGCGTCGGTCAGAGTGGGGGCCGTCCCGCCTCGGCGGTAGCATGCCGGGCCCGGATTGGCGCCAGCCGACTGCGGCCCCACCCGCAGACTGCCTAGCACCGGGTCGATCCACGCCAGCGATCCGCCGCCAGTGCCGATCGACACCACCTCAACTACAGGATGGGCCAAGGCCCATCGCCCGATCATCGGTCGACGCGCCACCGAGGCCTCACCATCGGTTATCAGGCCCACATCGAAGCTGGTGCCGCCCACATCGGTGGCAATGGCCTCGGAGCGGCCTAGCGCCTTCGCCAGCTTGGTCAAAGCCAAAAGGCCGGCCACCGGCCCGGATTGCAGGGTCTCCACCGGCCGCAGGGCATCGCCGATCGGGCACGAGTCGCCGCGTGACTGCATTATCCGGAGCTGTCCGGCGAACCCTCGTTCAGCCAGCACATTGGCCAGCGCCTCAATCTCATCGGCCACCAGCGGGGCAACGTAGGCGTCGAGCACCGCAGTCATAGTCCGCTCGTACTCTCCTATCCGGGGGACAGCCGAGGACAGCGTCACATGGGCTCTAGGGTGGATTCGGCCGATCAATTCCGCGATTCGCTGTTCATGATGGGGATTGGCCACCGACCACAGCAGGCTGACTGCATAGCTCGTTACTCCATCGTCTCGCAGCGACTGGACTGCGGCGACAGCAGCATGCTCGTCCAAAGGAAGCACCACCTCACCAGACGAGTCGATCCGCTCTGGCACCCCCGTGATACGTCGGCGGCTCAACAGCATCGGGGGCTTGGACCAACAGACAGCCTCGGTGGCTTCGGCAGGCGATAGTCCAGCCACTTTGGCTGCCCGGGCCACCGGCAGAGTGGCCTCGAATCCCTCGGTGGTGATGAGACCGATGGGGGCTCCGGTTCCGGTCAGCAGTGAGTTCAGCCCAACCGTGGTGGCGTAGTCGACGGACTCAGCCTGGCTCAACACCTCGCTGAGGGTCAGGCCGAGATCAGCGGCGGCGGCCTCAACCGAGGCCAGCACCCCGGCAATGAGATTGCCAGGGGTCGACAAGGCCTTGCCCTGCCCCACTGGACCAAGTCCCCCCGCGATGGCGGGAACCACTACGGCATCGGTGAACGTCCCCCCGGTGTCAATCCCGATGCGCACAGCTCCGAGGGCGGGAGCGGTCAGCGTGAGCGGAGCCTCAGCGGTTGACGCCCCGGTTCCGGGTGGTGAATCCGGCCAGATCGCGGTCTTTGCCCTGGTGGCGGCCCTTGTCCATGGACTGCACCGAGATGTCGTGGTCGACTGCCGAGGCTCGGAGTGCTCCCACCGTGCAGTCGGCTCGATCGCGATGAGCAAACGGATCGAACTGGTACCAGGCCATGGCATTGAGATGGGTGATCTTGTCGACCTCGTCGTCGGGCACCCCGGTCAGCGTCTCATCCAGCAACTCGGGGGCATTGGGCCAGGTGGAGTCGCTGTGGGGGTAGTCCATCTCCCAGCAGATATTGTCGATGCCGATCTCGTGGCGCAGGGCAACTCCTACCGGGTCGTTTATGAAGCAGGTCAGGAAGTTGCGCCGGAACACCTCGCTGGGCAGTAGGTTTTCGAAGTCTTGCCCGGTCCACAGGTGGTGCATGTCGTAGGTTTTGTCGGCCCGGTCCATGAAATAGGGGATCCATCCGGTGCCACCCTCCGACAGGGCGATCTTCAGATCGGGGAAGCGGCGGGGGATGGGCGACCACAACAGGTCGGCGGCCGCTTGGCTGATGTTCATGGGCTGGAGCTGGATCATCACGTCCATGGGGGCGTCGGGTGCGGTGATCACCATTTCTCCCGACGAGCCCAGGTGGATGGAGCACACCGTGGCGGTGTCGCTGAACGCCTCCCACAACGGGTCCCAATAGTCGCTGTGGAAGCTGGGCTCCCCCAGCTTGGCCGGGTTCTCGGTGAAGGTCATGGAATGGCAACCCATCTCGGCCACACGGCGCACCTCGGCGGCACACTCCTCCGCGCTCCAGATC
>VYDF01000061.1 GCA_009843565.1 Acidimicrobiia bacterium
CCGAGGAGGTCCAAGCCCGGCCATCGAGGCTTCCTCCCGGAGCCACCATTGTGTCCGCTCCATTCGACCGAGGGGATCGAACCGCGGGCGAGGTGATGGAGTCGCTGATCGCGGGAACGTTGACCCGGGAGGACGCCCACCAGATTCTCCTCGATTCCTACCGGCATATCGCGGAGATAGGCAGTCCGGCGTTTGCTTTGCTGATCCGCTCCATCATTGATCGCTCTCCGGTCCTGTTCCACTGCGCGGGGGGCAAAGACCGGACTGGTGTGGCGGCCGCGGTCATCTTGTCGATCCTCGGAGTGGATCGCGGCCAGATTGTGGAGGACTACATGCTGACCAATGATCGGCTGACCGATCAGTCCAGCACGTTCCAGCTCCGGTTGGCCGAATACCCCGAGGAATCACGCGATGTGCTCTTGGCATTGGGGTTGGCAAAGCCTGACTACATCGAGCTGGCACTCGACGTCATTGATCGTGAATTCGGGGGCATCGACGCCTATGTCCAGGAACGGCTCTCTCTCACCCAAGCCGAGATCGATGCTCTGAGGAAATTGCTGCTGGAACCGTGAGCTAGTTCAGTCGGCCAGCTCGCGCCGGGTGGCCCACGGGGGGCTGAGGCGGTGCTCGGCGATCATGTCGCTCCACAGCTCTTGGGCGGCCCGGGCCCGCTCCGGTCGCAGCCGGGCCGCGGCAACGAATAAGGCGTCGACCACGGCCAGGTGGGCCAGTCGGCTGGACACAGCGGCAATTCGGAATTCCGACTCGGTGCCACCGGCCAGCAACACAAGGTCGGCGAGTTCGGCCAGCGGCGACCGGGCGAACGTGGTGATGGCCACGGTATGGGCCCCACCGCTCGTGGCCGCCTCAAGGGCGGTCAAAGTCTCCCTGGTTGATCCGGAGTGGCTGATGGCCAGGGCCACGTCTCCGGGGCGAAGGAAGCGGGCCGCGGTGAGCTGCATATGTGAGTCGTTGTGGAATTCGGCTCGATGTCCCAGTGTCCGGAATCGGAAGGCGGCATCGAACGCCACCGCGGCACTGGCCCCTGCACCGAGGAAGATGATCGAGCGAGCGTTGACCAGCAATTCGGAGACCTGGTTGAAGGTGGCGTTGTCCAGCGTGTGCTGCGTGTGGCTGATGGAATCGACGGTTGAGGAGAGAACCTTGGAGAGAATCGACTCGCGGTCATCGCTCTCTGACGGGTCGGCGAATCCCATCGTCGACACTTCGGCGGCCAGTCGGAGCTTTAGGTCCTGAAATCCCCGAAGACCCAGCTCTTGGCACAGGCGCACGATGGTCGACATCGAAGTTCCCGTGCGTTGCGCCAACTCGGAGACCGACTGGCGGACCACCAAGGCCGGGTCGGCCAAGATCTCCTCGGCCACCACCGCCAACTTGGGGGTCAAACTGGGCAGCAGGCTCCGAAGATGAATCGTCGGCAGGATCTCCGGGCCTTCAGATTCTTCCGGTCCGCCTATTCCTTCCCATGTGTCAGATTCCAAGCGACTGTCCTTCCTTATCCGCTTTCAGGCGGCCAACCCTCGACCAGGCCGAGTTCGGCGCACAACTCAAGGGAGTTCAGGGTGCGTCCCCGCCATTCGACTACTCGCTCAGGGTCTTCGGCCAGCCAGGCCACGACCCTCCCGGTGGCTTCAGGAGGCGCGCCGCCGAAATTGTGCAGGTCGAGCGCGGCCATGGTCTCGGTCCAGGTGAAGCCAGGATCGATGTTTATCGCAGTAATCCCGTCTGCCTCATGCTCGGCTTGAATCAGCGGTGCCATTCGGTGAAAGGCGCCCTTGGAGGCGCAGTGGGCAAAGCCGAGCATTTTCATTTTGACCACCTCATAGGGCGGCTCGTCAACCAGGCCGGCCGACGAGGTCAGATTCAAGATGAGGCCCGATCCCCGTTCGATCATCGACGGAAGGATGAGCTGGGTGAGAAGCACCTGGCGCAGCACATTGGCGGTGAACGCGGTGTCGAGGGCTTCGAGGTCCAGCACCCCAACGGGGTCGAGCAGGCCAGGGCCGCTCCAAATGGCATTGTTCACCAACACGTCGACCCGGCCCCATACGTCGAGAGCCATATCGGCCGCCGCCCGCACCGAATCCGCCGACAGGAGGTCCATTGTGATGGGCAGGGCCCGCTGACCCCGCTCGGTGATTTCGGCGACTGTCGTCTCCAGGCTTCCGGGCACGGTCACGTCGCCTCCGCCATCTGACGTGGGCGGCCCGACCGTTCCCTCGCCCTCCCGCACCGTCCGGGCGGTGATGGCGACATCGAATCCGGCATCAGCCAGGGCCAGCGCGCTGGCCCGTCCGATTCCCCGGCTGGCCCCGGTGACCAGCGCAATGGGGCTCGGCGCTTGCGGCGACTGCTCGCTCATGACAGCGGTCCGGAGAGTTCCACACCGGGGGGAGGTTGGGAGATCTCGATGGCGACGCCGTCGGGGTCCATGATCATGAACTGCCAGAAGCCCTTGATCTCCGAGGGGCCGCTGACGATGGGCACTCCATGAGCGGTGCAAGCGTCGGCCGCCTCATTGATATCGGCCACTCGGACGGTGAAGCCCCGCAGGCCGCGTTCGTTGTCTTGGAAGCCGCCCAGGTCTGGGTCGCCGAGGTAGACGAACTCCACCTTCTGGCCCCCGACCAGACCGACCACGACCCGTCCCTGGACCCCTTCTCGGCCCACGATGGCGTCAAGTCCCGGTCCTGAGATCGTCTCGTCGGACAGGACCTCGTAGCCCAGCAGCTTGGTATAGAAGTCCAGCGAGGCATCGACGTCCACCGGGTGGATGATCACGTGCGACCAATGACGCACTCCGACTGCTCCTGACATGCTCACGTCCTCTCAGAAACCGGCGTCGGCAGAATACTCCACAAATTTAACTAAAAAACGAAATCTTTTCGATTATTCGCCGGGGAGTTTCTCTAGCCGGCGATGGCTTGGGAGATGGAGAGGTCGACGCGGCGGCGTTTGCGGTCGACGGCGAGGACTTTGACCCAGACCTCCTCGCCGGGCAGGACCACCTCTTCGGGGTGGTACACCCGGTACTCGGCCATCTCGGTGATGTGGACCAGACCCTCAATGTCTTCGCTCACGGCCACGAAGGCGCCGAAGTCCGCTAGTCGGGTTACGCGGCCGGCCATCAATCCGCCCACTTCGAGATCACCCAGCGGGTCGGGGGTGAGCTTCATGGTGAGGTTCACCCTCTGCTTGGGCACCTGCACCGACTTGACTCGCACTTGCACTTCGTCGCCCACGCCCACCACCTCGTTTGGGTGCTGCACCCGCTTCCAAGCCAGTTCGGTGGCGTGTACCAGTCCCCGCACCCCGTTGATGTCCACAAAGGCGCCGAAGTCCTGGATGTCCACCACCTTGCCGGTGTACTCATCACCCGCCGACATGGTCTCTAGAAATGCCTTGGCCGCCTTGCGCTGCTCAGCCCGGACCACCGCCTTGCGGGACAGCACCAGGCGGCCCGACACCTGGTCGGCCTCCACCACCTTGCACCGCACCTCCCGCCCGACCAGCGCCTGGAGGTTCTCCACCGGTTCCACGTCGATCAGCGAAGAGGGGATAAACCCCCGAACCCCCACGTCACACGACAAACCGCCCTTGACCACCGCGGTGATAGTGCCGGTGACTGCTTCGTTGGCAGCTGCTGCTCGAGCGATGTCTACCCAGGCGATCTGCTGCAATGCCCACAGTCGCGACAGCACGATGCGGCCCTTGTGGTCCTCCCGCACCAGCACGGCGGCGTTGACCACTTCGCCCAGCACGCACTCTCGGGTCAGGTCGGCGGCCGGATCATCGCCCCAATAGCGCTGGCTGATGACCCCAATCCGATCCCCTCCCAAATCCAGCTCAATTTCGTGCGCAGCCTTGGTCTTGACCGTGCCAGACACGATGGTCCCGCCGGTTAGCCCGTCCACCGTCGGCGATGCCGGCTCCCCCGGCGGTGCCTCAGGCTTCGGTTCTTCCTCATCGGCGGCGGGCTCTTGGGGTTCTTCGGCGGCTTCGGCCTCGGGTTCTTCGGCGGCGGGTCCTGCTTCTGCTTCTGGTTCTACGGTTGCAGGCTCTTCGGTCTCGGGCTCCTGTTCCGATTCCGCGGCAGGATCAAGCTCCTCCACGAGTTCTTCGGCAGTGGCCTCTACCTCAGACATAGGGGCATTAACACTAATGGGCTAAACCGGAACACCGATAAGGCAAACTCAGGTTCCGGCTAGGCGGGCGACTACTGGGGCCATGTCCTCCATGGACTCGATTGACAGGCCGATGTAGCTGATGCCCAGTTCCTCTCGCTGGCGAACCAGCTTGTCCACCACTTCTTCTACGGTTCCGATCATGCTGTGAGGCGACTCCAGCGCCTGGTCGGTGTCCAGCCCCAACGCCGGGGCCAGGGCTCCGGCAAGGCTCCGCTTGTCGTCGGTGATCGAAGCCACGTGGACCCGGCTGTGCAACTCCAACTCCCCGAACCGCTCTACGGCGCTCTCCCGGATCCAGACGATCTTGGCCGCGGTGGCCTCGGCAGTGGCCGATGGACCGACGCGGCTGTCGATGACCCCAGCGGCCATGCTGGGGTTCACCCCCACGATGTCGGTCGTCCGAGCTGCCAACCGCAGCACCCGCTCAGAGCCTCCGGCCACGAACAGGGGAGGGCCGCCCGGACGCACCGGCTCGGGCAACCCCTCCAGGCCGTCGATTGTGTAGTGCTGGCCTGTGAACGTGACCGTCTCGCCGGCCAGCAGCCCCTTGATGATGGCTAGCGCCTCGCCCAATCGCTCGATCCGCACGCCGGGCCGGTCCATGGTTATGCCCGTGCTGTGATAGTCGCTGCTCTGCCACCCAGCCCCAATGCCAAGCTCGAACCGCCCACCCGAAAGAACATCCAAGGTGGCCGCCTCTTTGGCCAGCATCGCGGGGTGTCGAAAATCGTTGGCCAGCACCATTGTCCCCAGCCGCAGCGAGGTGGTGGCTTCAGCGGCAAAGGCCAGCGCCACCATCGGCGCCGGCCCCTGGTCGAAATGGTCAGGCATGCTGAAGACGTCGTAGCCCAACCCCTCAGCCCGCCGAGCCAACTCCCGCCATTCCCCAGCGTCAGCAAACCTCCGAGCCTGCACCCCGAACCGGAACCTGCGCACCCCGGCGACACTACCCGTCAAAC